>JANSYR010000012.1 GCA_024742285.1 bacterium
CAGGAGGTGGAACACGTCCTCGAGGAGATCTCCGCGTCTCAGCCAGTAGGACGGAGAGAAGGTCTGTGAACTGAAGTAGCGGCCGCAGTGGGTACAGCGGTACCGCTGAATCCTGCGCGGCCGGGCCTCGCGTTCGTAGAAACCCTTCTTCTGAAAGCGCCAACCGGTTGGATCTGAATGGAAATCGCAGTCGGGGTTCGGGCAGTGGGGTGGTCGTCGAGGGAAGTGAAGCGTCGGCATGAAGCCCGACATCGCAGGATGCGTGCCGGGTGCAGACTACGGTCCACGTCTCAGGGGAAGACGAGCTCGCCGTCCTCCGCGATCACCACTTCGCCACCGAACGTGTTTCCCACGAGGCGCGACATCTGGATCTCGAAGAACGGCGGCGGGCGGAGTCGGACCAACACGAGTCGGTCCACCTGTGCGTCCGTCGCGAGACGCCCCGCATCGTCGATCAGCGTGTGCAGCGCGCGATCCCGGTCGATTCGCTCCGCATCCTCGACGATCGCGCCGGTCCCCTCGAGCTCGGCGACCGTCGGGAGATAGGCGGCCTCGTGGATCAACACGTCGGCGCCGCCGGCGAAGCTCGCGAGCTCCTCGTGACCCCAGCCGGCGCCGGAGATCACGATCCGGGACCGACCGTCGGTGAAGCGCCAGGCGAGGGTCGGAATCGGACCGCCCGGGAGGGCGCGCGCCTCGATCGTGAGCGGGCCGACTGCTTCGGCGTATCCGTCGCCGACTTCCTGGACGTCGATCCGGCCGCCGTCCTCCGGGAGGCCCAGCGCCTCTCCCATCGCGGCGTTGCCGGCGGCGTGGGCAGCACTGATCCCCTCGACGAGGGCGCGGGTTCCCGTCGGTCCGACGACGCGGAGGGGCGCTTCGCGGTCCGTCAGCCAGCCGTTCACGAGGAGGTCGTCGAGGCCGACGGTGTTCCAGGGCAGGAGGTTGGTCAGGAAGACGACCGCTGGCTGGTCGACCGGGATCTTCGCGAGGCGCAGCCCCTCGGCGATCCCGCGGCCCGCATCGACGAGCACGACCGTCGTTCCGAGGCCGACCGCGGTCGCGGGGCCGCGGCGTTCGGGGTTCTCGAACTCGCTCCCCGTTCCGACGGTCACGACGGACAGCTCGTCGTAGTCCGCTGGATCGAGCGGCGCGACGATCTCCGCCATCTCCGCCGCACGCCAGAGCACGCCGGCGCCGACCCAGGCGAGGATCAGGATGAGGAAAACGATTCCGAGAAAGGCGAGTCGTCCGTCCATGGATCAGTCGAATACTACGGTCTTGTTGTCGTACACGAGGACGCGACCGTCGAGATGCCAGGAGACGGCGCGGGAGAGCACGGTCCGCTCCACGTCTCGCCCCTTGCGCACGAGATCCTTCGGCGTGTCCCGATGCGAGACGCGGACCACATCCTGCTCGATGATCGGTCCTTCGTCGAGGTCGAGGGTCGCGTAGTGGGCGGTCGCGCCGATCCGCTTCACGCCGCGTCCGTACGCCTGATGGTAGGGGCGGCCTCCCTGGAAGGCGGGCAGGAAGGAGTGGTGGATGTTGATGATGCGCATCGGAAAGGCGTCGATCATCTGCTTCGACAGGATCTGCATGTACCGCGCCATCACCACGAGATCGATCCGATACTCGCCCAGGAGATCGATCTCCTTGCGCTCCTGCTCCGCCTTCGTCTCCTTCGTGATCGGATAGATGCGGTAGTCGATGCCGAACTGCTCCGCGATCGGTTCGAGATCCGGGTGGTTGCTCACGATCAGCGGGATGTCGCAGTGGAGCTCGCCCGAACGGTGGCGCAGGAGGAGGTCGTAGAGGCAGTGGTCGGTCTTCGAGACGAAGATCGCCATCCGCGGGACGTCCCGGTCGAGGCGAAGGGTCCATTCCATCTCGAAGCGGTCGGCCACTTCACGGATCGCGCCCTGCAGGGTCTTCTCGTCGATCACGGAGCCGCCGTTGCCGGTCGCGAGATCGAATCGGATGCGCTGGAAGAACTTCCCCGCGACGGAATCGGTGTGCTGGTCCGCGTCCAGGATGTTCAGGCCGAGGGCGAAGAGCAGTTGCGAGAGGGCGGCCACCAGCCCCGGGCGATCGTCGCAGCTCACCAGGAGCGTGGCGGTCGTCGAGTCTTTAGGGGGGGTCGGCATCGGGGTTCTCCTGCGGGAATCCGGGCGAGGAGCGTAGCCGAGGGGGGCGATCTGGCGAGGTTCGTCGTTCAGCTGGCCATGGAGCTATGGCCGCACCCGGATCGCTCCGATAAGTTCCTCAGCAGGGAATTCACTCATTCCCGAGTTCACCGCGGCCCGTTCATGGGGGCGAGTCGTGGGAGCGGCCCGGAGGGGCGGTTACGGCGACCACCTGAGCCCGGGAACCAGGCATGCGCTTTGGGGCGCATGCCCATCCATACCATGCCGACTTTGGGAGGTAAGAATGGACCAACGTAGCACTACGGCGAGTGAGGTGGTGGCGTCCTAGCAACGCTGAACCGTTTCGTCGAAATAGCTAGGTGCTGCGTGGGACGCAGGTTCCCAACGCCGCCGCCCCTGGGATCGCGGATGTCGTAGCCGCTTCGGGGCCTGATGGCCTGATCCCAGGGACTTTCTCGTTCTGGGCCCCGGAATGTGAATCATCCGGGCCGAACGTGATGACGCGTCCGCTCTTCAGCCGTGCGTCGCTCGAGGCCGCCGGGCCAGGAGGCCCAGGCCGAGCCCGAGCAGGATCGCCGTGCCCGGTTCCGGCACGAGATTCCAGGTCAGCCGGTCGGCGATGAAGAAGGCCGAGCCGCCGGAGTCGTGGCTGATGCGGAGCGTGTCGAACTCGATGTCCCGCAGGCCGTAGACCGCGGCCGCGCAGCACGTGCCGTGGCTGAACACGGTGGTCTCGACCACCGAGCCCGCGCGCAACGCCGTGAACTCGAACGCGTTGCCGTCGTTGGCGGCGAACTCCATCGCGACGGCCGTGACCGTGCCCGAGAAGATGATCTCGATCGTCGCGTTGACGGTGCCGGTTCCGGTCTGGAAGTTCGCGAAGTTGTTCCCGTCCCAACCGAGCGCGCCGCGGTTGTTCTCGTACCAGACGTTCGGCGAGAACGTCACGCCGTAGCCGGCTTCGTACTGGTTCGTGATGACCGTGCTCTGGCTCATCGCGATCTCGTCGAAGTCGAGGGAGAGCGTCGAGGCGTCCGCGAAGGAGAAGTCCGTCGCGGGAAGCGCCAGGGCACGCGTCGACCCGAGAAGGAGCCAGAACGTCGCGAGGAGGAGGATTCGTCCGGCGGACCGGTGGCATCGCGCGAAAGAGCGTCGGGACATCTTGAGGATCTCGAGGAAAGAAGGTGGATTCCTCGGGACTCATCGACCGGGACCGCCCAGGGCTCGATCGGGAACGGTCCGAATCGCGGCGCATGCGGCGGAGTTGCCGCCGCGTTGCCGGTCGCTTTGGGGGTGCCGCTTCGTTCGACCGGACGTGTCGGCGTGATCTCAGCCGTCGGCCATCTTCCACATGATTCGTACGGCCGGGAATCGGATCGGATCCCGTCCGTCGTCGTGCGCCTCGATCCAGCGATCGAACGCTTCGCGGTCCAGATCGGGCGGAAAGGTCCACCAGGGCTGGCCGAAGGCAGCGCGGACGTACTCACGGAAGAGTCCGGCCGCGTCGACACGGTCGGCCGTGGTGAAGTTCGTCTCGCCGCAGGGAGTGCCCTCTGCCGCGAGGCTCGAGGCCCGTTGGCGCCAGGCCTCGAGAGCGCCGTGGCGCGCAGCGTACTCACGCTCGAACGTGTCGAGATAGCGCCCTTCGAGGATCTCGTTTCGGTGGAATGCACCGTAGACGATCCATGCCGCGAGGGCGCATGCGTCCGCCGGAGAGCCGGCGGCCTGGGTGTAGATCACGACCTGCACGTCCGGAGCGGCGATGGACCCGGGTCGAACGCCGACCTGCGCGTGGAGGGCTTCGACGAGACCGACGATGTGATCGTCTGCGGTCGGGTCGCCGTGGAACTCGCCCGTGATTCGTACCTTGAAGAACAGGTGGTTCTTCACGTTCACGAAACCGAAGCTGCGCGCGCGGAGGCGTTCGGAATCGGCGAGGACGAGACTGCGTTCGATCAGGACACCCGCCGACTCGGCCGTTCCGTCGGGGGAGAGCTGGCGGAAGGTCGGAGGGCCGTACGCGAGACGGTCGCGACGGGCGGCGATGTCCATCCCGTCCAGGATGGACTGGGCTTCGATCGAGAGGGCGGCGGAGAGGGTCGATTCCTCGTGGATCGTGATCGGGTAGACGTAGACGTCGATCTTGGCGTCGGGGTAGCTGTCGTCGCGATAGCTGATCATGTGTCCGAGCTCCGGTTCGGGGAAGGAGCGGATCCCCACGCGTCGGAGGTCGTCGATTCGCTCGGGGGCCACGAGGTCGGCTCGGTCGACGCGGTGCAGGGTGACGAACCCCTGTTCGACCAGGGAGACCGGTCCCGTCGTCGGGGCACAGCCGGGCGCTGCGAAGAGCATCAGGGCGAGGCTCAGGAAGAGCGACCCTCTCGGACGAGCCGTTCGAGCGCCGAGTCTGGTCATGCGATTCCTCCCGATCTCGAGGGCTCGACCCCGCCGGGTCCGCCTTGGTTCATCGAGTCCGCCTAACGGATCGCCAGGGGATTGATCGGCGAACCGACCGCGCCGGTGATCGGGAGCGGGGGGGCCGTGAAGAGGAACGCGTATCGGAGGTCCTCGGCGCAGGCCTCGGCGAGCGCGTCCAGGTTGAAGATCTCGCCGAAGAGCACGCCGGTGTTCCGGAGCGAGATCATGTGGAGCGGCTGGAAGCAGTCCTCGGTCTCGTTCGGGATGACTTCGATTCCCCAGGTGTCGGTGCAGACCGCGGCGATCTCCCGGTCGTAGAGCCAGCTCGCGCAGTGGACCGAGAGGCCCGGCGCGCTTCCTCCGCAGTACCCGTCCCAGGAGCCCTCGTCGAGGCAGCGAGTCATCATGCCCGTGCGAACCAGCACGATGTCGCCGCTCTCGATCGCGACGCCCTGCGCCTCCGCGCAGGCGTCCAGGTCGTCGGGCTTGATCGCGAACCCGTCCTCGAGCCAGAGCTCGCCGCGATGGCGCGGGATGTCGAGGAGGACGCCGCGGCCGACGACGCCGTTCTTGGCGGCCTCGATCCCGTTCACGCGCGCGCCACGGCTCGTCACGAGTTCGATGTCGCGGTCGTTGTACATCTTGCCGTCGTAGAAGACGTGGCTGAGCGCATCCCACTGGGTTCCGCACTGGAGCGGCATCGTCACCGCGTCGTCCGCATAGCGAAAGCCGCCGGGGATCCCGTCCTGGGCGCCGGCGAGCACGTCTCCGCCGTCCTGCAGCATGAAGTGGATCGGGTTGTGGCGACCGCCGGCGCCGCTCTGCGGGCCCTTGTGGTCGAAGTCGAGGCCGCAGGAGATGACCTGACCGCGGCGGGGCAGGGCGGTCGCCGCGAGGATCCGCCCCGGTGTGATGAAGTTCAGCGCGCCGAGCTCGTCGTCGGGACCCCAGCGGCCCCAGTTCGAGTAGCGCCGGCCCCATTCGCGGACGGTGTCGGCGGTGATCCGGGCGCTCATGCAGCGCCTCCGCTTCGGGCGAGGGCGGCTTCGACGACGGCGACGTCTTCGGGCACGTCGACGGGCACGCTCGTCCATCCCGCGATCTCGGCTGCCCGGATCCGGTAGCCGTTCTCGAGGGCGCGAAGCTGCTCGAGCTCCTCCGTCCGTTCGGCGGGGCTTCGTTCGAGCTTCACGATTTCGAGCAGGAAGTCCTTGCGGTAGACGTAGAGCCCGACGTGCTGGAGCGGTGCGATCCCGGTGTCCTTGCGGCGGAATGGGATCGGAGCGCGGGAGAAGTAGAGGGCGAAGCCCGCGGAGTCCAGCACGACCTTCACCCGGTTCGGGTCCTCTGCGGCCTCGGGCTCGGCGCGATGGACGATCGTCGACATCGCGGCGCGCTCGTCCTTCAGGAGTGCTTCGACCGCGGCGTCGACGACGAAGCCTTCGATCAGCGGCTCGTCCCCCTGCACGTTGACGATCACGTCGTGATCCCGGCGCGCGGCGACCTCGGCGAGGCGATCCGTCCCGGTCGGATGGTCGTCCCGGGTCATCTCCACCTCGGCGCCGAATCCTTCGCAGGCCTCGCGGATGCGTTCGTCGTCCGTCGCGACCACGACCGCGTCGACGCATTTCGCTGCCCGCGTCCGCTCCCAGACGTGTTGGATCATGGGCTTGCCCGCGATCGGCGTCAGCGGCTTGCCGGGAAAGCGGGTCGAACCGTATCGAGCGGGCAGGATCGCGAGAGTCGACATGGAACCATCCTACCCGAATCGGCCCTTCGGTACGAAGCGCGTTCGTTCGCGGGAAGGCCCCGAACGCCTACGAACTCGCGGTCAGGAAGCGCACCGGCCGCTCACCCGATTGCTAGGATCCGCGCGTGCAGGAAACCGGCCGTGACGGCGGCGCCGCACACGACTCCGATCAAACGCTTCGACGTGTGGCGCGGCCCTGGTGGCTGCCTCATTTCCTCGGACGCGTCCCGCTCGGCCTGAACGAGCGGCACGTGGCGCTGGTCGGTGTGGTGGCGCTGGCGGCGCTCTTCGAGAACTACGACCAGTCGATGCTCACGTCTGCCTTCAAGCAGATCCGTGAAGACTTCGTGCTTTCACAGTCGGAGGCCGCGACCTGGTTCGGGTGGATCCGCCTCGGCGCCATCCCCGCGATCCTGGTCCTGCCTCTCGCCGATCGAATGGGCCGCCGGATCGTCTTCCTGGTCGCGATCGTCGGGATGAGCGTCGGGACCCTGCTCTCGGGCTTCGCGCCGAACGTCGAGAGCTTCGTCGCGATGCAGACGATCACGCGAACCTTCATCGTCGCCGCGATCTCCTGCGCGATCGTGATCATCGCCGAGGAGCTGCCGGCCGCGAATCGGGGCTGGGGAATCGGGATCCTCGGCGCGATCGGTGCCTTCGGCTATGGCCTCGGCGCCATCCTCTACGCATTCATCGACGTCTTGCCCTATGGATGGCGCGCCATGTACATGGTCGGCGGCGTCCCGCTCCTGCTCATGCCGCGCTTCATTCGCAACATCCCCGAGACCGCGCGCTTTCTGGAGGAGCGCGCCGAGCGGATCGCCGGTCGGCGCCCCGAGAGCGGATGGATCTCCCCGCTCGTCGAGCTCGTGGGGCGCTATCCCGGGCGCGTCGTGGGCGTGGCCGCGATGGCCCTCTTCTTCGCGACCGGTTCGTCTCCGGCCTTCGGTCTGCTCTCGGACTTCGTGCAGACGACCCATCAATGGACGCCCGCCAACTACTCGTTGATGGCGCTGGTCGCAGGGACCTTCGGGATCGTCGGGAACTCGGCGATGGGATGGGCCGCGGATCGCTGGGGCCGGCGCCCGGTCGCGATCTTCGGCTTCGGCTTCTTTCCGTTGACCGCGTTCGCGCTCTATTTCGGTCCCGAGACGACGCTCCCCCTGGTCTGGATTCCCTTCGTGTTCCTGCTGACGGGTGGCAACGTCCTGATGCGCATCATCGTGACGGAGCTCTTCCCCACGTCCAGTCGGAATACGGCCATGGGCTGGGGAACCCTCATGGAGACCGTGGGGGCGGCGGCCGGGTACTGGCTGGTCGGTGGTTTCACGACCGTCGGTGCCTCGATCGCGCCCGCGGCGGTGGGTGTCAGTGCGCTGACCCTCGTCGCCGTCTTCGTCATGCTCTTCATCCCCGAGACCGCGGGGCGGGAGCTTGAAGAGACCAGCCAGAACGCCTAGGCCGGCGGCCACCGCGACGCGCCCGCGGCGGGCCCATTCGCTACCGTGGCGCGCGAACCCTGCCGCCGGTGAAGCGGGCGACGCCTCTTCCCGACACGAGATTCGATGGATCCCAAGATCATCTTCTGGGCCGCAGCCCTCCTGAACCTCGGTGTGCTCTGTGGCTTCGGCCTCTTCGGCGTTCGCTACGCGCGTCGGGGAGAGATCGCTCGCCATCGACGCAGCATGAAGATCGCGTCGCTCCTGATCGTGGCCTTCCTCGCGGCGTACCTCTTGAAGGTCGTCTTCCTCGGTCGCGAGGATCAGTCGGTCTGGTCGAGCCTCGACGTCTGGGTGCTCCGGATCCACGAGGTGTTCGTCGTCTTCATGCTCGGCGGCGGGATCGTCGCCTGGCTCCAGGCCCGCAAGCTCGAGGGGACCCAGCTCGTGACCCGGGATCCCGGGGATCCCGCGCCGGATCCGAAGGTCGCCCGAACCCACCGACTCGCCGGCCGGACCTCCGTGATCGCCGGTGTGCTCGCCTTCCTGATGGCGATCGGCGTGCTCGCCGGGATGGTCGCGCGCTCGGGAAGCTGACGGCGCGACCGTTCCCCCGCTCCCCCTCAGACGATCGAGCGCAGCTCCCGGACCATGTCCGTCGAAGCGCGTTCGATGATCTCGTCGGGGTCGGAGAGCGCGGACATCACGAAGTGGCGACAGCCCGCCTTCGCGAAGGCGCGCATCTGCTCGAGGCAGTCTTCCGGCTTGCCGAGCAGGCAGTAGCGCTTGGACGCTTCGGTGAAGTCGGTGTTGTAGATCGTTCCGAGCATCTCCGAGGCCCGCTTGTGGGCGGCTTCGTAGCTGTCGTCGAGGACGGTGAAGAGGAGCGCGGCCGTGTGGAAGGGCAGGCCGTCCCGGCCCGCTTCCTTCGCGTGTCCGCCGATCGCCTTCATGTTGGCGGTGTAGGTCTCGACGTCGCACATGTGTGAGATGTAGCCGTCGCCGAGGCGTCCGGCGCGCTTCATCGACACCGCTTTTCGGCCGCCGACGATGATGGGCGGCGTTCGAACCGGCTTGGGCTCGATCTTGACGGGGTCGAACTGGTAGTACTCGCCGTCGTAGCCGGCCTTTCCCTCGGCCCAGTGGGCGCGCAGGATCTCGATGGCCTCGTTCGTCCGCGGGCCTCGCTCCTCGATCGGGGAGGCGACGGCCTGGAACTCCGGCGGAAATTCGCCGCCGACGCCGACGCCGCAGATGAAGCGGCCGTTCGACAGCATGTCGATCGTCCCGGTCATCTTGGCGGTCAGGGTCGGGTTGCGCAGGGGCAGCAGCAGCACGCCGGTCGCCAGCTCGATCCGCTCGGTCGCGGCGGCGCAGAACGACAGGAGCGAAAGGCTCTCGATCACCGGGATGTGGAAGGCGATGTGGTCCCCGACCCAGATCGAGTCGAGGCCGCTTTCTTCCATCTTGCGCGCCCGCGCCAGGACCGAGTCGCGGTCGTTGGCCGCGAGCATCATCCCCATCTTCACTTCGTCGACGACGTTCAGTCCTTCGATTTCCATGAAGCGAGTCTAGTGCGCCGACGCCGAGAAGGTCAGCGCCCGCCGGATCAGCGCCTGCAGCCCAAGGGCGCTCTGCGCCCGCCGGATCAGCGTCTGTGCCCGCCGGGTTACAAGCGGATGCGGGAGGACGGGCGCCGCGTCGAGTTCCGGTGGAGGAACGCGCCGAGGATCATGCCGCCGGCCAGGATCAGGGCGCCGGTGATCCACTCCTGATAGCGGCTGCCCGCGCGGAGCTCGTAGTTCTCGATCTTGAGCGACTCGATCTCGGCGCGCTGGCCGGAGTCGGTCGAGGCGAGCGTGGCGTTCGACTCGCGGAGCTGCGCCGCCTCGGAGCGGATCTCCTCGAGCTGGCTTCGGAGGCTCGCGGTCTCGCTCTCGAGCATCTCGAGGCGAAGGGTCGGCGGAGGCTCGGTCTCGAGGTAGCCGGCGGGGATCCAGCCGGTCTTGCCGTCGCTCGTGCGCACCCGCGTCCAGCTCTCGCCGCGGGCCAGGACGTCCATCTCGTCGCCCGTCTCGACGGCGCCCAGGATCTTGAACTGGGTCCCGGCGCCGGCGCGCAGGTTGAGACGGATGTTGCCACGGACCCAACCGGTGTCGGCGGCCGCGGGTGGGGCGATGGCGATCGTCGCGAGGGCGACCAGGGCCACGAAGGTGAAGGTGGCGGGGAGGATTCTCGAGGGACGCAAACGGGTACTCCCGGGACTGCGGGCGAGTCCTTTGGGGGGAGGATTTCGGACGGTAGTCGACGGCCCAGGGCGATCTTGTGATCCTCGGCACCGGAATCGGCGCCCGGAATCCCCCCGAGATGGACGACGCTCGGCGGCCAGCATATCGCCCGAAGCGCCCCGGCGGGAGTCATCCGGTCGCGGGATTGCACGGAGAAGTGCATCGAACTCGCGTCGCCCGCCGCAACCGTCGACGGGACGACCGGCCGCGCGCGCCACGGGGCGGATCGAATGAGGCTGAAAACACTCAGGTAAGCGCGCGTGCCCGCGTCGACCCCCCGGTGCTCTGGGGCCGTCAGGCCGAGTCGCGCTCGTCCCGCCGGCGCGTCGTCGCGAGTCCCGCCAACCCGAGCGTGACCAGCACGCCGGTCGAAGGCTCCGGCGTCAGCACGTAGGGATCGAAGTTCGTCGACGTCAGATCGGCGAAGCCACCCCCGTCGACGGAGAAGCGGAGGGTCGTGGAGCCGCCACAGCATCCTTCGAAACCGACCCAGGCGAGCGTGTAGGAATCGCCGGCCGCGAAGTCGAAGGTCGTCTCGAAGACGTCGGGATTGTTCCAGTCGTAGTCCCACCAGACGTCGTCGGTGATCACGCGTTCGTAGACGACGGAGCCCGTCGTGTTGTCGATCAGCGCCGTAGCGCCGCCGCGCCCCCAGTCGGTCCCGACCTGGAACGTATATCGCCCCTCGACGCCGATCGTCACGTCCGTGGTCATCAGGATGCTGTAGTTCGAGCTGACGCCGCCGCCGTGCACCGCGGTCGAGACGTTCTGCAGCGAATCGATGACGTTGCTCTGGATCAGCGTCTCGCCTTCGTGCTGCGCGAGCAGATCCGAGAACGTGTCCCCCGCCGTTACCTGGAAGGTCGACTGGCGGAAGTCCGCACGGAACTCGAGCGCAGTCGCCGTTCCAGCGGACGCAACCAAGGACAGGAGCGACGAGAGCACGGCACGAAACATCGGAAACCTCGCGGCCCCCAAACCCGGCCGTGACGCTCTCATCGGTCCCGTTGCACCCCACCTTGAAGAGCTGCCACCAACCCGCCCGTGACTTGCCCTTCGAAATGCCCCACCCGCAGCCCACCGGCAGAACGCACGCGCGAGGCTCTGCCCCAAATGACGCCAAGAGATCCGCAGGCGCGGCGGAACGAAGACGCTCCAACGGCGCGCGGAGCAGAACGCCTCATCGCCCGGATCGGCACAAGCGGCAAGCGCCCGCGGCCCAGCGAAGCGCGCCGAAAAAGCGCCTGCGGCCGAAACGAAGCGCGCCTTCGGCGCAACGAGCTCAAAAAGCGCCTGCGGCCCAGCGAAGCGCGCCGAAGGCGCGCGAAGCGAAAAAAGGTTCCGTTTCGTTCCGCACGCGTCGTGCGCGGAACGAATTGGCTCCCCGGGCAGGACTCGAACCTGCGACAAGGCGGTTAACAGCCGCCTGCTCTACCAGCTGAGCTACCGGGGAACGGAAACTCGGGGGGCGGAGTTTACGCGTTGGCGGGGCGACCGCAACGCTCTCGCACCGGCAGTTTCGGTGCGCCCTCCGGGTCGGATCGGGGGCCGGGGATGCGCCAGAACGGGCGCTGCCGACCGATCAGAGCGCGTCGAAGCGGATTTCGAGGACCTCGAACTCGCGGATGCCCTTGGGCACCTTGACCGAGACGTCGTCGCCGACTTCCTTGCTCATCAGCGCCTGGGCCACGGGCGACGTCACCGAGATCATGCCCTGCTTGGCGTCCGCCTCGTCCTCGCCCACGATCGTGTAGGAGACCTCGTCCTCGGTCTCGATATCCGAGAGAAGGACGGTCGCGCCGAATCGAACCTTGTCGGGGTCCTGGCCCGAGGTCTCGATGACCTGGGCCCGGGCGATCTTGTCGTCCAGCATGGCGATCCGGCCGGCGATGTGGGCCTGCTTCTCCTTGGCGGCGTGGTATTCGGCGTTCTCGGAGAGGTCGCCGTGGGCGATCGCCTCCTCGATGTCCTTCACGTTGGCGGGCCGCTCGACCGTCTTCAGGTGCTTCAGCTCTTCCTTGAGGGCCTCGTAGCCACGGGGAGTCATCGGGACTCGCTCGTCCATTCCATTCCCTTCGTTCCGACGTGCGCGCGAATCGCTCGCGGCGCCGTTCGAACCTCGTACTGCGATCGTGAACCTGACGGATCGGGGCCTCGAGTCTCATCCCAGGAGTCGGGATCGGTCGCGCGGGGGGTGCGCGCTCGGTCTGCGTGGCCGGCCAGGCGGGGATCTCTCGACGAAATAGGCTACCCAGAGCGTTCGGTCGCATCAACCGGTGGGCCGTATCGGGGCCTTTTGCCCTCGATTTTGGAGC
Source organism: bacterium (assembly GCA_024742285.1). Classification (NCBI taxonomy): domain Bacteria; species bacterium. The sequence continues at coordinate 12,358 of JANSYR010000012.1, forward strand.
GCAGATGTTCGGCGAAGAGCCCGACGACGAGGACGATCGCGCGCGCGAGGAGGCGCCGATCGAGGACGAGGGCGCGGACCGCACGGCCTTCGTTCGGGGTGCGCTCTTCTTCTACGGCGCGCTCGGGTGCATCGCCCTGGTCTGGCGGATGTCGACGCCCGGCGCCTCGATCCTCCACCCGCCCGGGCGGGCCGAGTCGTTCGAAGGGCTCGGCACCGCGCTGCTGGCCGGTCTCGCCCTGGGCCTCGTCTCGCTGGGGCTCTCCGAGCTGATGACGCGCTTCTCGACCCTGGGCGAGGCGCTGGCGGACACCCTCGGCGATGGCCTGATGGGGATCACCACCGCGGACGGGATCCTGCTGGCCTTCGCGAGCGGCATCGCCGAGGAGATGTTCTTTCGCGGGGCGCTGCAGCCGGCCGTCGGGCTCGTCTGGGCGAGCCTCCTCTTCGGCGCCTGTCACTTCCTGCCGCGCCGGGAGCTCGCGCTCTGGAGCGTGTACGCCGTCGCGATGGGTTTCGCGTTCGGTTGGCTCTTCGAGGCGACGGGGCACCTGCTCGCGCCGATCGCCGCGCACGTCCTGGTGAACGCGGTCAACCTCCCACGGCTCGCACGCCGCGCCGAGGCACGGACGGAGGATCGCCCGGGCTGACCGGCCGACGCCGGCTCAGCCGACCAGCGCGATCGCGTCGATCTCGACCTGGGCACCCAGGGGCAGAGCGGCCACGCCGACGGTCACCCGAGCGGGAGCGGGATCCGCATCGAAGGCTTCGGCATAGACGGCGTTCACGCGCGGGAAGAGCGAGAGGTCCGTCAGGTAGACGGTCGCCTTGACGACCCGATCCATGCCGCTGCCGGCGGCTTCGAGGACCGCCTTCAGGTTCGCCAGGACCTGGCGTGCCTCGTCCTCGATCTCGCCTCCGACCTTCTCGCCGGTCGCGGGGTCGAGGGGGATCTGCCCGGAGGCGTAGACGACGTCTCCGGCGCGGATCGCCTGGGAGTAGGGACCCACCGGCGCGGGCGCGTCGGCGGTACGGATTTCCTGGCGTGCTTCGCTCATGGCGCGGGAGCATACCGCGCAAGCCGTCCGCGAGAAGCACCGGGCGTGACATCACACCCCGCGCCGCGAACACGAGCCGACGGCCCTTTCCGCTCTGCGTCGCCGACCTGCACGGCGCCTCGAAGTCGAGCCGCCGTGCCCCCGACTCAAGAAAGCGGGGTGCTGTCGTCGTCCGGGAGCAGGCGCTCTTCGAGGACGCGGATCAGGTAGCCGAAGAGAAGGAGGTTCGGCAGGCGGCCGCGCGCGTCGCCGTGGATTCCGGCGCCGTCGGCGAAGGCTTCGGCGTACTGCGAGAAGAATTCGATGGTCTCGAAGGGGATGTTCTTCGCGAGCATCTCGTTGATCTGCTCGGACGGGAGATCGTCGAAGATCTCCGCGAACTCGACTGCAATCTCTTCCGGGGTCATTTCCGTCTCCGTGAAACGAATGCGACCCGGGCGCTTGCCCCGTACGTCACGCGTCTCGGCATGTTCAGCTTCGCGATGGGCCCGCGCAGGGCCGCTTCGACGGGGCCGATCTTCACCCGACGACCCCATCGTGTCAAGCATCGCGGGAAGGCAAGAGTCTCGAAAACGGCCGCGAGAAGCGCTGTCGCGGCCGATCTACGTTCGACCTGCCGGGCGCCTTCGCGTCGGGCCCGCGCGGGATTCCCGTTCGCCTTCGCCGGCGCAGCGCGGGAGTTGCCGGTTGCCGATCCGGCCTTCGCCGCGGCGACGTCTCGGTTCGTCGGATCGGAAGTGCGCATCCCAGCCGTCGCACGAACTCGAGACGGGGCCCGCAGGCCCGTGCCGGCTCGTGCCGCGCTTCACTCCGCCGCCATCAGCGCGTTGCGCAGGTTCGCGCGGCGCACCGAGTCGAACGTGAAGACGACCAGCCCGATCCAGACGAAGCCGAAGCCCGTCGCGTGGGCGGTCGTGAAGGCCTCGCCGTAGATGAACGTCGCCAGTGCGAGCGTGATCGTCGGCGCGATGTACTGGAACATGCCGACCGCGGCGAGGGGGAGGCGCCGCGTCGACGCGTGGAAGAGCAGCAAGGGGCCCGCGGTCACGACGCTCGTGAGCGAGAGGTAGGCGTGCTCGCCGGCGCTCGCGGCGAGAAGCGGCGAGTGGTCCTTCGCGGTCAGCGCCAGGACCGCGAGCAGGCTGAGGGGCGTCAGTACGAGCATCTCGCGTGCGAGTCCGCCGAGCGGAGGCTGCGGCCTGACCTTGTGGATCAGTCCGTAGAGCGCGAAGGAGCTGGCGAGGGCCAGCGAGATCCACGGCAGCCCGCCGGCGCGGACGGTGAGAGTCGCGACGCCCAGGGCAGCGACCACGACGGCCACGGTCTGCGCGCGGTTCAGGCGCTCGCCGAGCACGACGAGTCCGAGCAGGATGCTCATCAGCGGGTTGATGTAGTAGCCGAGACTGGTCGCGACGATCTGCCCGGACTGCACCGCGTAGATGAAGATCAGCCAGTTGGTTGCGAGCAGCAGCGCGGCGAGCAGGTTCCAGCCCCACTCCCGGGCCTTCGCGGGGCGGAGCTCGCCGAGCTTGCCGGTCGCGGTGGCGGCCGCCATCAGCAGCAGCATCGTCCAGAGGATCCGCGGAATCAGCGCCTCGTCGGAGGGGATGTGCTCGATCGCCTTCCAGTAGATCGGGACGAGGCCCCACGCGAGGTAGCAGGCCGTCGCGAAACCCATCCCGCTCGGAGAGAGCGCTTCGTCACGTGAGGGATCGCCGGCCATCGCGGGAGCCTAGCGGGTCGGCTCCCGGATTCCGCGACCTCGCGAATCGGCCTTGGCTCCGGGTGTAACGAATCAGCCCTCGGTCTCGGCGCGATAGGCGAGGGTCGAAGGCGCGACGCCGAACTCCGGAGGCGCCTCGACCCCGCGCACCGCGAGGGTCAGTCGGATCAGCGCGTGGTGATGGAGGACGTGGGTGGACACGAACTGCAGCTCGCGCGAGAGGGAAGAGCGGGTCCAGCCCTGACCCGGCTCCGGGCGGACCTCGATCGGCGTGCGTCCGGCCAGCTCGCGGATGCGTTCGAGACCGTCGATCGCGCGTTCGATCTGCTGGCGACCGAACTCGCGATGGGTCTCGACCTCCGACCGGCGCTTGCGGGCGGTGTAGTCGATCCGCTGGGCATCGATCCCGGCGAGCAGGCAACCGACGAAGTCGAGCAGGTGGCGCGTGTGCGCGCCGGGGCTGGCCCAGGCCGCGTCCGCTGCCTGCGTCGTCGTCTCGAGGGAGGCGGCGTAGTCCTCGTCGGAGAGGGCGTCGATCAGAGCGTGCCCCTGCCGGAGCAGGTCGATCAGGGCGTCGGCGGCGCGGCTCAATTCGCTGCCCCGAACGGGGTGCGGGGTGGAGGCCCGGCCCATTCCGAGGATGCCGGAGGGGTCGTGGGAATGAACTTCTTCTGTACGGCTTCGTAGGCTCGGCGACACAGTTCCTTGCGCTTCCTCGCGTGGTTGGGGGTCGAAGGGATTCGGCCCGCTCTTTCCTCTATCGGCAACTCGGCCGCAGATCCTTCGCTCGACGAGTCCAGGACCGGTGAGAACCGGACCCGGGCCTCGATCGAGGGCAGGGTGAGCAGGCGTCGTACGTGGGGCAGGAACGTCATGTCGCCCCACCAGCATACGCATTCGCGAGCCGGTTGGTTTCGATCGTTCGTCTCGTATTGCAGGCTCGCGGCGACGACGGGGGCGCCGGTTCGCACGGAAGCCTCGAAGAGCGAGCTCTTGAAGGGCAGGACGTCGGCTCCGCGCGTGCTGGTCGCTTCCGGGAAGAAGACGACGGCCTCGCCGCTTCTCAGGGCGTCCGTCATCCGGGGAAGGACCTCGAGCAGCGAACGCCGGCGCGCCCGATCGAGGAAGATCGTGCCCAGGGTTCGCGAGGCAGGGCCGACGCCGGGCCAGTCGGCCACGTCCGCGCGCGCGACGAAACGACCCGGGACGAGCGACCAGAGGAGCGGGATGTCGAGGTAGCTCAGATGGTTCGCGACGAGCACGACCGGGCCGCTCGGGATCTCTCCCTCGACGTGGATGCGGAGTCCGAGGCTGCGCGTCGTCTTCGAGGCCCAGCGACGCAGTCTCGTCTCGACGTCTTCGGGCCGCCCGAGCGCGCGCGCGAGCCAGAGGCCGACGACGAGCCGGACGGAGCGGGTCACGAGCATCGCCGCCCGCCGAATCGCGATCGCGCGCCGGCGCCCGGTCGATGCGAAGGTCCGTGGTCGGCTCATCGCTTCCCGCAGTAGCGCGCGTAGGTACGCGGATCGACGCGCTCGAGGTCGAGGAGCACGAAGAAGTCGAGGGTCCGGAAGTCGGGATCCCAGGCGGGGGCGCACGCGAGCCGCGCGCCGATCGCGCAGTAGGCGTAGAGCAGCGCCGGAATCTCCGGCCGCGCGCCCGCCTGCGACTCGGGCCACGCGGGGCGATACGCGGGGGTCGGCGCCACGGCGAGATCCGGGTCGAGCCAGCCCTCGGCCTCGATCTCGGCCAGGGCGAGCCGGGACTGGGCCTCGTCCTTCAGGCCGACCGAGCCACATCCGAAGGCGAAGCGCTTTCCGGCGTGGACGAGGTAGGCACCGATCCCGCGGAGCAGGAGCTGGAGCACGCCGCGGTTGCGGTGGGCCAGCGCGACGCAGGCGCGACCGAGCTCGACGCCTTCGTGTCGGACGTCGGGCGGCAGGCGGTCGAGCTCGAAGATGCGCTCGGTGTAGAAGCCCTCGTCCGCGACCTGCTCGAGGGTCGCGAGGCGATAGCTGCCGACGCACTCGCTGCTCTCGCGGTGGACCACCATCAGATGGTCCGCCCGTTCGTCGAGCGGGTCGAGATCGAGCCCCCGGTCGGCGCCTTCGACGCGGGCACCCAGCTCGCGGGCGAAGACCTCGTAGCGAAGCGCCTGCACGCTCCGTCGATCCGCTGCGTTCCGGGCGAAGCGAACGGCGTAGGCGCCCCGCTCTTCGAGCCAGGTCCGGAGTCCGCCGTCGTCCCGCGGCGTAACCGGATCTCGTCCGATTTCGTTCTCTCTCGTGTCGGGCGCATCGCCGTTCCGGCACGCCGTCCCGGCCGCGAGCGCGAGGCCCGACCGCGGCGCGCCGGATTCGGCTCGGTCCGAGGAAGGAATGGGTCGATGGAAGGCGATCAGCGGTTCGTTCTCCTCGACCGGTCCTACGCATCGCTCCGACGACTGGTTGCCATCTCCTCGTGAATTCCCGCGCGCCATTGGTTCGAACCGACGGAGGATCCGCTCCCGGATCCCGCACGGTCTCAGGCAGGTCCCTTGTTTCGATCCCGAAGATTCTGGTCCTTCTATCTACTGGCCCTCGTCGGGTCGCGCTTGTGGCTCACGTTCGGGGAGGGCGAAGGGCTCGGTCCGCTTCCGGAGGGCATGCAGCGGACGGCGGTCGAGGTCGCTGGGATCGAGCGCACGATCGCTTTCCGCGATCTGGGCCCGTCGGTCGACGAGGCGGTCGTCCTGCTGCACGGGAGCCCGGGCTCGCTCCAGGACTTCGCGGCCCTCGCGAATCGACTGGGCCCGACGCGGCGCGTGCTCGTCCCCGACCTGCTCGGCTTCGGCCGGTCTTCGAGGAGCGTGCCCGATCACTCCTTCGTGGCGCAGGCCGACGCGCTCGCGCAGCTGCTCGACGCACGCGGCGTCGCCCGCGCCCACGTCGTGGGCTTCAGCTGGGGCGGGGGCGTCGCGATCGAGCTCGTCCGGCGCGCGCCGACGCGCATCGCCTCCCTCGTCATGGTCTCGGCGCTCGGGGTCCAGGAGCACGAGCTGCTCGGTCGCTTCGAGCTGAATCGCCTGGTCCATGGCTTCCAACACGCGATCGTCGTGGGGCTGGACTGGCTGACGCCCCACTTCGGTGTCTTCGCGGCGAGCCCTTTCGGTCGCGGTTTCACCCGCAGCTTCCTCGACTCCGACCAGCGCCCGCTCCGCGGAGCGCTGGCCGCGTTCGAAGGGCCCATGCTCGTGATGCACGGGCGGGAGGACTTCCTGGTCCCGCCCGCCGCAGCCCGCGAGCACCATCGGATCGTGCCCCAGAGCGAGCTGGTCTGGATCGAAGGGGGCCACCTCGTGCTGTGGAGCGCTCCGCATCGCGTCGCGGACACGCTCCGGGACTGGCTCGAACGAGCGGATCGTGGTGCCCTCCCGGCGCGCGCCGAGGCGACGCCGGCGCGTCTCGCCATCGCCGCCCGGCCCTTCGATCCCGGGGCATCCGGCCCGCAGAGCGGCCTCGGCTGGCTCGTCTTCGCTCTGCTCGTCTTCGCCGCGTCGATGGTCAGCGAGGACCTGACCTGCGCCGGCGTCGGGCTGCTCGCGGCGACCGGACAGGTCGCTCTGCTTCCGGGCATCGCCGCCTGCGGCGTCGCCCTCGTGCTCGGGGATCTGGTCCTCTACGGGATGGGCCGCGCGCTGGGGCCGCCGGTGCTCGCGCGCTTCGGGCGGGGACCGGGGGAGGTCGGGCCCCTGGGTCGGGGTCTCCAGCGATCGGCGGGCGTCGCGGTCCTGCTCGGGCGCTTCGTTCCCGGTGCCCGGCTGCCGACCTACGTCGTGGCGGGGATCGTGCGGATGTCGATCCTCCGCTTCACCGGATGGCTCGTGCTCGCGGCGGCGATCTGGGCGCCCCTGCTCGTCGGGGCGACCGCGTTCGGGGGACGCCTGCTCGATCTCGAACGAGCGTCACCGCGGACCGCGCTGTTTGCCGGGGTCGTGCTCGTGCTGGGGATGGCGATCGCCGCGCGGCTCGCCCCGCGGCTCACGAGCTGGCGCGGACGGCGGCACCTCCTCTCCGCCTGGCGGCGGCTGTGTCGCTGGGAGTTCTGGCCGATCGCCGCGATCTACGCGCCGCTCGTGCCGGCTGTCCTCGGAATGGCGATTCGCGCGGGTTCGCTCCGGGCACCGACCCTCGTCAATCCGCCGATCGCGGGTGGCGGACTCGCGGGCGAGTCGAAGGCGGCGATCGATGTGCTGCTCTCGCGGATGCCCGCGCACGCGATCCCGACCCGCGTCCTCGAGCCGGGACCCGACGACGAACGGCGCGCCGCGCTGCGCGCGTTCCTCGAAGAGCACGACGACGGGCCCGTCGTCCTGAAGCCGGACGTGGGCGAGCGCGGGCGCGGCGTCACGATCGCGCACGACGAAGCCCGGGCTCAGGCGGCCCTCGAGGCGAACCCGGGTCGCCTGCTGGTCCAGCGCTTCGTTCCCGGCGACGAGTTCGGACTCTTCTACGTCCGGCGCCCCGACGAGGACCGGGGCGAGCTCTTCTCGATCGCGCGAAAGACGCCGCGCTTCGTGATCGGCAACGGGCAGGACCCGCTCGAGCGGCTCATCCTGACGGATCCGATCTGCCTGCCGATGGCGCCGCGGCTCCTCGAGCAGAACGCGGACCGGCTCGCGGAGATCCCCGCCGAAGGCGAACGCGTGCAGGTGACCGAGATCGGGACCCACTCCCTCGGCTGTCGCTTCCTCGAAGGGGAGGACCTTCGAAGCGAGGCGCTCGAGGCCGCCGTCGATCGAGTGAGTCGGGAGGCCGGGCTCGACTTCGGTCGCTACGACGTCCGTGCGGCAGACGAAGCGGCCCTTCGTCGCGGCGAGTTCCGGGTGATCGAGTTCAACGGGCTGACCGGCGAGGCCGCCCACATGTACGACCCGCGTTACGGCCTCTTCGCGGGGCTCGCCATCCTGCGAGAGCAGTGGCGGCGCGCCTTCGAGATCGGCGCGGCCCATCGCGCTGCCGGTCGGACCCCGCTCGGATGGGCGGCGCTCTGGCGCCTCGTTCGCGATTCCCGCGACTGAGGTCCTCGGCGCCGCCCGTCTCCCGGGACTACTCGTCGCGGAGTCCCGGCCAGTTCGCGTCGGCGCGGTCGATCAGCGCGTCGCGGTCGGCCAGCCAGGACTTCATCACGCTCTCGTCGTAGTTCAGGTAGAGCTTGCCCTCGACGATCGTCCAGGCGTCCGGATCGATTCCGGCGGTGTAACCCTGGGAGACGGCCCAGGCGCAGTAGCCCCCGTACTGGGGCGCGTACTTGTCCGGATCGGCCTCGAAGGCCGCCTTGTTCTCGGCGCTCGCGAAGCGCCAGGTCGCGCCCATGTACTCCAGGCTGTGCGCCTTGGTGCCCTCGACGGGGCGGCCTTCGGTGAAGTAGGCGACCGGGTCGGTCCCCTCGATCGCGACGTCGCCGAAGAACGTCGCGTTGATCGGGTCGAGGGCGAGGGCGGATCCCGGTAGGCCGGCGAAGGCGGTCAGGGTGAGGGCGGCGAGCAGGGCGCCCAGGCGGGCGCGGCGGATTCCGGGCGAACGGAACATGGTCTTTCTCCTTCGTTCGGGCGAGCTACCCGACTACACGAACGAAGGAGGGATCCGGTTACGCGCGGGCCGGCCGGGTCAGGTCACGACGCCGCTGGCCATCAGGTCGGCGACGGCCTCGGGGCTGAATCCGAGCTCTTCCGCGAGGACCTCGAAGCTCTCGCCGCCGATCAGCGGGGCGGCGAAACGCGGGCCGTTGTCGTAGCCCGACACCCTGAACTGGTGGCCCGAATAGGGGATGTGGCCCATCTCGGCGTGGTCGAAGTGGCGGTAGAACCCGCGGTGGGCGTATTGCGGATCGTGCTGGAGGTCGCTGCTCCGCTGGACGTGGCCCGCCGGCACGCCCGCTTCGAGCAGGATCGACATCGCCTCCCGCGGCTTGCGTTCGCGGGTCCAGGCGGCGAGCTGCTCGTCGATCGCGTCGTGGGCGGCCAGCCGGCCGGCGACGCTCGCGAGACCCGGTTCCTGCGCCCAGGCCGGATCGTCGAGCACGCGGCGGAGCGCCGACCACTGCGCATCCGTCTCGACCGCGATCGCGACCCACTCGTCCCGGCCCGCGCAGGGGTAGACGCCCTGGGGTGCCGCGTCCCGGGAACGGTTGCCGTTGCGGGCGATCGGGAGGTCCGTCGCCTGACGTGCGAGGATCTCGGGGGCCAGGAAGTGGAGGGCAGCCTCCATCTGGCCGAGGTCGATGTGCTGCCCTTCGCCGGTCCGGCGGCGATGGTCGAGGGCGGCGAGGAGCGTCGTCGTGAGGAACCGCGGGGCGACCGTGTCGGTATAGGCGTTCCACGGTCCGACCGGTGCGCGGTCCGGCCAGCCCGTCAGGTCGAAGAAGCCGGCGACGGCGGCGGCGTGGTAGCCGTAGCCGGCCATCCTCGAAATCCGCCCGGTCTGCCCCATCAGGCACGTGCTGACCATCACGACGCTCGGGTTGACTGCGCGCGCGGCCTCGTAGCCGATCCCGAGTCGGTCGACGGCGCCCGGCGTGAAGCTCTCGAGGATCACGTCCGCCCACTCGAGGATCCGCCCGGTGATCTCGCGGGAGCGCTCGTGCTTCATGTCGACGGTCAGGCTGCGCTTCGACGTGTTGAACTCACCGAAGAACTGCGAGCGGTTCCAGCCGTCCTCGTCGTCCTTGTAGGGACCTGCCGTGCGCAGGTTGTCGGCCTTCACCGTCGACTCGATCCGGATCACGTTCGCGCCGTGATCCGCGAGGTACTTGCCCGAGATCGGCCCGACGCCGACCCAGGAGAAGTCCGCGACCTTGAGACCTTCGAGGGGGAAGGTGGGCTCGGGGTCGCTCGCTCGGAGCGGGATCCGCTCGCGGGGCGATTCGTCGAGCTCGCGCAGGATCTCGTCCGTGTGTTCCCCGAGCTTCGGCGCGCGGTGGCGGATCTCGAAGGGCTGGCGGCTCGAGCGGGCGAAAGGGCCGGGGGCGCGCACGCGGCCGCCGCCCGGGAGATCGACCTCGTGGAAGTAGGCGCGGTCCTCGAGCTGCTCGAAGCTCAGCATGTCGTCGAGGGTCATGACCGGGGCGATCGTGAGGCCGAGATCGAGGCCCGGGAGGAAGTGCTCGCGCTTCGTCCTGCTCGCGAAGTAGCGGTCGACCGTCTCGGTCAGCTCCTCGAGCGAAACGTCGAACTCGCCGCCGCGGAAGATCCGGTAGTCGTAGCTCTTCCAGTCCTCGCGCAGGACGAAGGCGGCGTCGACGATCCCTTCGGCTTCGAGGGTCGACTGGAGGATCCGGAAGGTCTTCCCCTGGACGAGGGTGACGACGTGGCCGTCCTTCGCGGGATGGGCGAGCTGGAGATCCTTCGGCCCGATCTGGAGCATCGCGGCGTTCCGCTCGTAGTCGAAGCCCTGGATCGGCGCCGCCGTCAGCCCGTTGAGCATCGTCCAGGTGAGTGCGCTCTGTGCAGACACGTCGACGAAGACGCCGCGGCCCGTCGTGCGCGCGCGGGCATGGCCGATCATCGCCGCGACGGCGGCCTCGGCGCCGGCGTGGCGCCACGCCTGCGGCACGGACAGCCGGAGCGGCGCGCGGTCCCTGTCGCCCTGGAGCGACATCGGCCCGGCCAGCGCCGCGATCGAGAGATCCGCGGCCGGCCAGTCGGCGGCCGGCCCGTCCGTGCCGAAGGGCGTCACACGAACCTGGACGAGCTGCGGGTTCGCCTCCCGGAGCGTCGCGGGATCGAGGCCGGCGTCGTCGAGGAGACTCGGCGGGCCGGAATCGAGGACGAAGTCGGCGCCTCGGACCAGCTCGAGAAAGCGCGCACGGCCTTCAGGGCTCTCGAGCGCGAGGACGACCGATCGCTTGTTCCGGTTGTAGGCCGCGAACGAGAGGCTGCGCTCGGATTCGGGGCCCCCCTCGAGGAGCGGACCGGTCCGGCGCGCGTCGCTTCCGTCCGTCGGCTCGACGCGCACGACGTCGGCGCCGAGGTCGCCGAGCATCATGCCGGCGATCTGGCCGCGGACGTCGGTCAGGTCGAGGACGCGGTAGGGAGCGAGCAGGTCCACGGCGACGCGGCCCGGATCAGGCGTCGGCGGTGTAGATGCGCTCGGTGAAGCGCCAGCCGTCGGCGGTCTTCGTGAGCTTGTCCTGGTAGCGGCCGGTGGTGATCACCTTGTGGTCGGCGCCCGCGAGGTAGCCGATCAGGAAGGCGGAGCCGGTGGCGGCGTCGCCTTCGCCGTCGATCACGATGTTGGTCGCGTTGTGACGCATGAGCGGCATCATCTCGTGGGTCTTGGCGCCGAACTCGGCGATCGCGTCGCGCCCTTCGCAGAGGGTGTGTCCGGGGTTGAACACGCCGTCCGGGACGAAGAGGCCGCCGAAGGTGGCGCCGTCGCCGGTGTCGATCGCCGTGTTGTAGCGGGCGTAGAGCATCTGGATCTCGATCACGTCGTCGGTCGTGAGGGGCATGGAGCTTCCTTCTCTTGCGGGCCGCCAGGTGGAATGGGAGGTGCGGCCCGCCGGGAGGCGAGACGCTACGGCATGGGGGCCGGGTCGCAAGCGAACGCGCACCCGGGCCGCTTCTCGGGGTGTCTCGGCGACCGGGGCAGCGCCGCGCTATAACCCCGACTTCGCGACCTCCGGCGAGGGGCGGTCGCGGGCTCGGGAGAAGCGCATGGCCGACGAAACGACGGAAGCCGAGGACGTCCTGGTCGGGATCGTCATGGGCTCGACCTCCGACTGGCCGACGATGAAGAACGCGGCCGACGTCCTCGAGGCCCTCGAGATTCCCCACGAGACCCGGGTGGTCTCGGCCCATCGGACGCCGGATCTCCTCTTTCAATATGCGGAGAACGCCGCCGACCGTGGGCTGCGCGTGATCATCGCCGGCGCCGGTGGTGCGGCCCACCTGCCCGGGATGCTGGCGGCCAAGACCTGGGTGCCCGTGCTCGGCGTGCCGGTCCAGAGCAAGGCCCTCTCCGGGATGGATTCGCTCCTCTCGATCGCCCAGATGCCGGGTGGCATCCCGGTCGGGACGCTCGCGATCGGAAACTCCGGCGCGAAGAACGCCGGGCTGCTCGCGGCCGCGATGATCGCGACGACCGACGAGGGGGCGCGCAAGCGGCTCGAGGAATGGCGGGCGCGGCAGACGGCGGACGTGCTCGCGACGCCGGATCCGAGCGTCGACGAGCGGCTCTAGAGCGACACGGAGACAGAGCAAGAGATGAAGGTCGGGATCCTCGGCGGCGGGCAGCTCGGGCAGATGCTCGCCCAGGCGGCGCAGCCCCTCGGCGTCGAGACCGTCGTCCTGGATCCGGCGAAGGACGCGGTCGCCGGCCGGGTCACGACCCTGCTGACCGCGGACTGGGTCGACCCGACGGCCCTCCAGGAACTCGCCGCGACCGACGTCGTGACCTACGAGTTCGAGAACGTTCCGGCGGAGGCGGTCGAGAAGCTGGTCGCCGACGTGCCGGTCCATCCGGCGCCGGAGGCCCTCGTGAAGAGCGGCGACCGGATCGTCGAGAAGAATCTCTTTCACGCGATCGGGATCGAGACGGCTCCCTTCGCCCCGGTGGACTCGCGGGAAGACCTGGACCGCGCGGTCGAGGCGATCGGACTACCGGCGATCCTCAAGACCCGCCGCTTCGGCTACGACGGCAAGGGGCAGGTCGTGCTCCGCGAGCCGGCGGACGTCGAGACGGCCATCGACGCCATCGCGGGCCAGCCCGCGATCCTCGAGGGTTTCGTGCCCTTCGATCGCGAAGTCTCGGTCCTCGCCGCCCGCGGACGCGACGGTGAGCTCAAGTACTGGCCCGCGACCGAGAACGTGCACGTCGGTGGGATCCTCCACATCTCTCGCGCGCCGGCGCCCGAGGTCTCCGAGGCGTTGCTCGCCGAGGCCGTACGGGGTCTCGAGGCGATCATGGCCCACCTCGACTACGTGGGTGTCCTGGTCGTCGAGTTCTTCCAGGTCGGCGACCGCCTGATCGCGAACGAGATGGCCTGCCGCGTCCACAACTCCGGCCACTGGACGATCGAAGGTGCGGAGACCAGCCAGTTCGAGAACCAGATCCGCGCGGTCGCGGGACTGCCCCTGGGTGAGACCCGCGCGGAAGGCTTCTCGGCGATGATCAACCTGATCGGGGAGGTGCCGCCTCTCGGTGCGCTGGCAGGTCGGGACGACGTGTTCCTCCACGTCTACGGCAAGGCGCCTCGCGACGGGCGGAAGCTCGGGCACGTGACCGTCGTGGCCGAGTCCCGAGCGGCCCTCGAAGCGAAGATCGACGAAGTCCTCGCGGTCGTCGGGGATCGATCGAAGTCGGCCTAGCGTCCGGTCGCGTCGACCGAGGGCCAGTCGAAGCGGGCGAAGAGGGGCGCGAGCTCGTCGCGGATCTCGTCTTCGTCGAGACCGAACTCCTGGAGCGAGTAGCGGTGCTTCGTTTCGTGGGTGCCCGCATGCGCCTGCGCTTCGTCGAGGGTGCGCCGGAAGGACGGGTCGATCGTGTATCCGAAGTCGCGATACACGCGTTCGACGACGTCCCTCGGTCGCGCGATCAGCTCCCGGTAGTCGATCTCGGTCGCGGGGATCTCCGGATGGCGCGCGAGCACCGCGGCGGGATAGGTGTAGCTGTGGAGCGACTGCTCGATCAGCCGCGCGAAGCCGGCCTCGATGCGCTCTTCGGGGACGCCCCGGATCTCCCAGAAGCCGCGCATCAGCTTCAGCAGGCTCGGCATCGTCTCCAGGGGGTTGCGGTAGGGCACGATGAACTTCGCGTCGGGGAAGAACTCGATCAGCGACTCGACGCGGCCGGTGAAGGTCGGGTTCTTCGAGAGGTGCGTCTTGCCCGGTCCGTTCAGATAGAGCTGGCGCCGGATGCACTCGCGATAGAAGCGCATCAGGCGTCGACGCTTCCGCTCCGGCATCTCGTCGACGTAGTGGAAGCTCACGACCGAGAGGTCGGGCACGCGCAGCGCCCAGGAGCCCGACGAGCAGGAGTAGGTCAGGATCCCGTCGTCCTCTTCCGGGTAGTCCGCCGCCTGGTGGTGGGCATCGCGGGTCTTCGAGTAGCGCGCGTCACTCCGGGCCCGGGCGCGGCGCGCGAAGAACCCGCCGAGGCGTTCCTCGTCGAAACGCGCGCTCCAGCGGATCAGCACCTTGGGCAGGAGCGCCGGCCAGAAGAGCTCGTACATGAGGAAGCACGAAAAACGCTCGTCCCGGTAGAGCAGGTCGTGCAGGTGGGTCGTTCCGCTCCGGCCGTGGCCGATCACGAAGACGGGCTCCTCGATCCTGGTCTTCCGGAGTCCCGGGAAGAAGAGGGGGTCGAGGGCGAAGCAGATCGCATTCAGGCCGGCGATCAGCGGCACCCGCAGCAGGAGCAGCGAGAAGAGCTTCCTCGATCGGCGCGGGTCGCTCTCGTTCCACGCGTACCGCAGCATGCGGCCCCAGCAGGCCCAGTCGAAGTAGAACACCGCGCCGTCCCGCTCGCCGTCAGCCGTTCACGAGCTCGTAGACGCCGTACTCGACGCAGTCCGGATGCATGCGCCCCTCGCCGACGGCGACGGTCGTCGAAAGCCATGCGTAGCGCTCGTCTGCGCACTCGAAGCGGACGTGGGTGAGGAAACGATTGTCCCCGTACTCCGTCGACTTCCCTGCGGCGAGCTTGCCACCCACGACCTCGTTGAAGTCCATGATCCCCGAGTAGCGCATGTAGATCGGGACCTCGTCCTCCGTTCGCAGCATCAGCCGGACGTCGACCTGTCCGAAGCCTTCTCCCGCGTCGAGCAACCACTCGCCGCCGGGGGGGAGGACGGTGCCGCGGAGGCGCTCGCCTTCGAAGGTCCCTCCGGTCACGGCGAAGATCCGTCGCGTCCCGTTCGGCATCGGTCCGATCTCGACCGGCGCGCCGACGGTGGCCTTCATCTGGAAGAGGTGTTCGAGCTGCACGAGAGATCCTCCGGCCCACCAGGGCCTCGACAGGGAATCCCAGAAGGGGCGGGGCGACAACCCGCGATCCGGCCCCCGGGCTAGGCTGTCGCGATGCGCTTCACCGACTTCGACCACCACATGGCCTTCGTGAACGGACAGCAGATCCACTACGTCCGCGCGGGCGCGGGGCCCGCCGTCGTCCTCCTGCATGGCTGGCCGCAGACCTGGTACATGTGGCGCAAGATCATCCCGGCGCTCGCGGAGCACTACACCGTCCTCGCGCCGGACCTGCGCGGGTTCGGACAGTCCTCGAAGCCGCTGGACGGCTACGACAAGCGGACGGTCGCGGTCGACATCTGGGAGCTGGTCGAGTCGCTCGGGTTCGAGGACGTGGCGCTCGTCGGTCACGACATGGGTGGGCCGACGGCCTACGCGTACGCCTGTGCCCACCCGGCGGCGGTCCGTCGCCTGACGATCCTCGACGTCGCCGTCACGATCGACGAGGCGGAGCAGGCCGAGTACTACAAGCGACTCTTCCATCTCTCGTTCAACGCCGAGCCGGACATCGCGATCCAGCTCGTGACCGGGCGCGAGCGCGAGTTCCTCACCCACTTCTATCGACGTTGCTACAACCCCGGCGCCTTCAGTCTCGAGGACATCGACGAGTACGTCGCGGCGTTCTCCGCGCCGGGGGCGATGCGTGGGAGCATGGCGCACTACGGGGCGCTGCCCCTCGACCTGAAGCACAACCAGGAGAACGCGAAGACGAAGCTCGAGATGCCGGTGCTCGCGCTCGGCGGCGCGATGAGCTTCGGGGCCGGGGTGAAGAAGAGCCTCGAAGCCGTGGCCAACGACGTGCGTGGGGGCGTGATCGAGGGGTGCGCGCACTGGGTCGCGGAAGAACAACCGGAACGCCTGCTCGAGACGTTGCTGCCTTTCCTCGACGAGGACCGCTGACCCGGCGCCGGTTTCGGCGATCGCCTAACCTCGGGATTCCCGCGATGATGCGGGAATCATGGAGTCGGGCGTCGCGCGATGGAGATCGCGTCGGGGCCCGCTCCGCCAGCAGGAGCCAACCATGCTTGCAGTCGGGAGCGATGCGCCCGACTTCTCGGCGCAGGACCAGGACGGGAACACCGTCTCGCTGTCCTCGCTGGCCGGGAAGTGGGTCGCCATGTGGTGGTATCCGAAGGCCTCGACGCCGGGTTGAACGCGTCAGGGCCACGGGTTCCGTGAGCAGAAGGACGCGTATGAAGGAGCGAACGCCGTCGTGATCGGCGTCTCCTTCGATTCGGTGGCGGACCAGAAGACGTTCGCCGAGAGCGAGGGCTTCCCCTATCCGCTCCTGTCCGATCCGGACAAGGCGATGGGAGCGGCCTACGATGCTTGTCGCCAGGAGGGCGAGAAGTACTTCGAGGCCGGGATTCCGAGGCGGATCAGCTACCTGATCAGCCCGGACGGCAAGGTCGCGAAGGCCTACGACGTCGAGAACGATGGACTCGACCTCGATGGTCACGCTGCGGCGGTCCTCGCCGACATCCGGGCGGGGAGCTGATCGCGTTCGCGCGAGGCGCTTCCCGTCGGAAAAACGAAGACGCCCGGAGGATCGATCCTCCGGGCGTCGTTCGTTTCGGATCCGGGGTCGGCCTAACGTCGGCGAGCCGCGAAGGTGCCGTTGAAGGCGACGACCCGGTTGCCGATCCGGTCGCTCCGGCCCGCGAAGTCGGCGCCGAGTCCCGATTCGACCAGCTCGGCGTGGAGGGGGAGGGCGGTCTCGACGCCGGCGTAGTCGAGGCGGATTTCCGCCTCGATGCCGTCGGGGCGCGCGCGTCCGACGATCTCGAAGCGCACCCGCGCGTCGTCGTGCTCGCAGACGCCGGTCCCCATGCGGGTCGTTCCGGCACCGTCCGCGACGGTGAGGGTGACGTCGGTGATGCAGTCGAAGGTCCGCTCCTCGACCGCGGCGCCTGCGTCGAAGCGCGTCTCCGTCACGAGCAGGAGGAACGCGTCGTCGCCTTCGTAGCGGCCAGCGGCCGCATGCGAGATCGTCTGGCCGCTGGCAGCGGTGGCGATCGTGCTGGCCTGGGTCGCGAGTCCCGTGAGCGCGAGGAAGATCGTGAGGCTGCAGACGACGAGGCGACGGATCATGGGGTGGCTCCTGGCTAGGCGAGGGGGACGCGGGCTCGCGTCGCCCCTCATCGAGCAAGGCGCAGACGGGGCGCGAATCGGGCAAACATCTCGTCTAGACGGCCCAGAGGGGATTCCCCTCGGGGAAAAATGGCGTCGGGCGCGCGCGGCGACCTCGGCCTGCCTGGCCCTCGCCCTCGGCTGCGCCAGCCCGACCCGCCACGTCCCCGAGCCGTGGGCCAGTGATCCCGTGGCCGGCGCGGCCCTGACGGAACGGGCGGCGACGACCTGCGTGGCCTCGGGGCGCAACGGCGGAATCCAGCCCGTACGCCCCTTCGTGACCGACGGCTGCTCACGCTTTCCCGACGCCGAGTGGAATACGTCGTGCTGCGTCGAGCACGACATCGCCTACTGGTGCGGCGGAACGGCGGAGGATCGCGAGGACGCGGACGCGACCTTCGGCGCCTGCGTCGCCGCGAAGGCCGGCGGCTTCATGGGATGGTTCATGGAGACCGGCGTCCGGGTCGGCGGCCACCCGATCTTCCCCTCGTCCTACCGGTGGGGCTACGGCCATCCCTACGCGGGCGGGTATCCGTCGGCGGAGGCGACCGAGCGCTGAGCCGAGGACGCGTCCGTCTTCAGGCGAGGCGCCACTGCACCAGCGTGTAGGCGGGCTCGCCCTCGTGGTGCTCGAAGACGGGCTCGACCTTCGCGCCGATCGGGATGTCGCCTTCGGGCGGGTCGACGAGATTGCCGACCATGCGGATTCCGTCGGCGTCCGCGAACTCGACGAGCACGACGACGTAGGGACATGCTTCGACGAGGACCGGGTGGACCGGATGATGAGGGCGCTGCCAGCTGAAGATGCGCGCCTCGCCCGGGATCGGCTCGAAGCCGAGGTCGAAGGAGTGACACTGGTGGCAGATGTATTCCGCCGTCCACTGCCAGGTACCACACGCGCTGCAGCGTTGGGCGACGAGCTCGCCGCGCGCGGCTGCTGCCCAGTAGGGACCGTCGAGGTCGTCGGCGATCGGCTTCGGGAGCCCTTCCGGAAGGACGAAAGAGTCGCTCACGACGTGGCCTCCGGGGTCCGGTCGTGCCCGCTCACAGCGTGGCCTCCGGGGTCCGGTCGTGCCCGCTCACAGCGTGGCCTCCGGGGTCCGGTCGTGCCCGCTCACAGCGTGGCCTCCGAGCCGAAGATCGAGTTGGTGGCGGGCACGACCATCGGGCCCGAGTTCACGAAGGCGACGTCCGCCCCTTCCACGGGATTGGGCGACGTGCCGCGAATCTGCCGGACGGCTTCGATGTTCAGCTCGAGGCCGTGCATGTAGCACTCGGCGAGGTTGCCGCCGCTCGTGTTGAGCGGCAGCTTGCCCTTGGGCGCGATCAGGTTCTCGAAGGCGATCACTTCGTTGGCGTTCTCGTAGGTGCAGAAGCCGTGCTCGATCAGGCTCATCACGACGCCGCCCGTGAAGTTCTCGTAGCTCTGGACCACGTCGACGTCCCCCGGTCCGAGCTCGGCCATCGAGAAGAGGTCGGGGGCGACCGTCTTGAAGCTCGACGTCGCATAGTCGGGGTTGTTGTGTCCACCGGCGCCCGCGCGGTACTCCGCGCCCTGCGCCGCGCCGAGCAGGTAGACCGGCTTCTGCTTGAGGTCCTTCGCGCGATCGGCGGGGACGAGTATCAACGCGGCGGCGCCGTCGTTCTCGAGACAACAGTCGAAGAGGCGGAAGGGCTCGGTGATCCAGCGCGAGTTGTCGTAGCCCTCCTCGTCGAGGGGGCGCCCGCGCATCACGGCGCGAGGGTTGTTCTGGGCGTGGTGGTACGAGGCCATCGAGACCGCGCGCAAGGTGCTGCGCGAGATCCCGTGCTCGTGCATCAGCCGCGTGGTCCGCATCGCGAACATCTGCGCCGGCGACATCACGCCGTACGGGATGGACGTCGCATAGGAGCCGGTGATCGCCGTCGGGTAGTGTGCGCCCGATCCGAAGCGCGCGCCTTGCCCCTGCGCGAGTCCTCGGTAGACGACGACGCAATCCGCCACGCCGGCGTGGATCGCCATCGCGGCATTGCCGATCGCGCCGGAGCCGCCGCCGCCCCCGCCTCCCCAGACCATGTTCGCGAAGCGGAGCGACTTCATGCCGAGGGCCGCTGCGACGCGGTCGGCCGGATTCTTGTCGTCGGCGTACGAAGCGATCCCGTCGATCTCGCGCGGGTCGATCCCGGCGTCTTCCGCGGCGGCGAGGATCGCCTCGAGCGTCAGCTTGAACTGCGCGTCCGGCGACTGCCCGTGCTTGTAGTAGGTCGTCTCGCCGATCCCGGCGACCGCGACCTGGCCGCGCATCGTTCGCTTCGAAGGCATCGCCCGCTCTCCCTGCAAGGGTGGCTCCGAGCGCCGACGATACGTGGACGTCGAAGCGCTCTCAACCGCAAGCCGCGACTAGGGAAGGCAGGGGGTCGTGCCCGCGCAGGCGAGACCGGAGGGGCCGGGGGCGTCGCCCGTCTGGAAATAGAAGAAGAAGACACCGAAGTCGGCGGTCGTGGTCGCGCCGTTCGCATCCGGATCGACGCAGGCGCAGACCTCCGGCGTGACGCTCACGAACGTGCCCGTGAAACACTCGAAGAAGATGCCGAAGTCGGCGGTCGTGGTCCCGCCGTCGTTGTTGTAGTCCGCGTCGCAGGCGTCCCCGAAGCCGTCCGGATCGCAGTCGAGCTGGTTCGACGCTTCGTTGGGCCCGTTCGCGGTCGTCAGGCAGTTGTCGTACGCGTCGGGGACGAGGTCGGAGTCCTGGTCGCTGACGCTTCCCGCGAACGCGGGCGACGCGACGAGGAAGACGAGGAAAGCGAGGAGGGGTCGTATCGGCATGTGTCCATTGACGCCCGGGCGGCCCGCGAGGTCAAGCGAATTCTCGCGGTGAAGCGGATTCGGTTCACGAAATGCGCCCGAGAGAGCCCAGAGACGGCGTTGTGGGTCGACCCCAGAACGCGCCATAATCGAGCTTTCCGATCCGAAGGGAGATCCCGTGTCCGCACCCGTGTCCCGGTTCGAAGCGCCGACGGAGGTCGACGCAGCCGTCGCGCTGCTCGCCGGAGAAGAGGGCGCTCGCGTGCTCTCCGGCGGAACGGATCTTCTGGTCCAGATGCGGCTCGGCGCCGGTGCGCCGCCGCTCTTCGTCGACGTCAAGCGCATCCCTCGGCTCTCCGCGGTGCAGCTCGACTCGAAGGGGCTCCGGATCGGGGCCGCCGTACCCGCCGCGGAGATCTACGAGAACGAGTCGATCCGATCGCTCTGGCCCGGACTCGCCGAGGCGACCGACCTGATCGGCTCCACGCAGATCCAGGGGCGCGCGACCTGGTCCGGCAATCTCTGCAACGCGTCCCCCGCCGCGGACTCGGTTCCGGCGCTGATCGCCTGTGGCGCGACCGCGGTGATCGCGGGGCCCTCCGGCGAGCGTCGGGTCGCGGTCGAGGACTTCACGACCGGCCCCGGCAAGACCGTCCTCGAACGCGGGGAGCTGGTCGTCGAGTTCGAGGTGCCGGCTCCGGCACCGCACGCGAGCGATGCCTATCTCCGTCTGATCCCGCGAACCGAGATGGACATCGCCGTCGTCGGCGCGGGTGTCGCACTCACCCTGGACGACGCAGGAACCGTGACCGAAGCGCGCGTCGCGCTCGGCGCCGTCGCGCCCACCGCGATCCGCGTCCCGGAAGCCGAGGCGGCGCTCGTGGGCTCCTCCGTCGACGACGATGCGCTGACCGCGGCCTCCGCGGCGGCGACGGCAGCGGCGAGCCCGATCGACGACAAGCGGGGCACGGTCGCCTACCGGAAGAAGATCGCGGGGGTCCTCACGACCCGCGCAGCGAAGATCGCAGCCGAGCGGGCGCGGGCGCGTTAGGCGCGTCCCGCACGGACAAGGAAGAAGAGAGACGACGTGGCGAAGATTCGAGTCGAGACGACGATCAACGGCGAAGAGACCGAGTTCCTCTGCAACGGTCAGGAGAGCCTGCTCGAGGTCCTGAGGGACGGGATCGGCATGACGGGCACGAAAGAAGGCTGCACGACCGGCGACTGTGGTGCCTGCTCCGTCGTCGTCGACGGACGGCTGGTGCCCTCGTGCCTGGTGCTCGCGGCCGAGGCCCAGGGCCGGAACGTCGAGACGATCGAGGGCGTCGCCGACGGACAGAAGCTGACGCCGATCCAGCAGCAATTTCTCGAACACGGCGCGCTGCAGTGCGGAATCTGCACGCCCGGATTCATCGTCGCGGCCGAGAAGCTGCTCGAGAAGAACCCGGATCCGACGGAGGCCGAGGCGAGGTACTTCCTCGCCGGCAACCTCTGTCGGTGCACCGGTTACGACAAGATCATCAAGGCCGTCCTCGATGCGGCGGCCGTGATGCGGGAGGAACGGGCATGAGCGCAGCTCCGGACACTTCGGATCGCAAGTTCAAGCAGGTCGGCAGCCGACCGATTCGCCACGACGGCCTCGACAAGGTCACGGGGCGCGCGCGCTTCGGTGCGGACTTCACGCTGCCCGGAACGCTCCAGGGCGTCTTCGTCCGCAGCCCCCACGCCCACGCGAAGATCCTCGGGATCGACACGAGCAAGGCGGAGAAGGTGCCGGGCGTGAAGGCGGTGATCACCGCCGCCGACTTCCCGGAACTCCCCATGCACTGGATCACCCAGGGCCCCGCCGGCGTCGACGCCGGGGCGAACCAGCGCGTGATCCTGGCGAGGGAGAAGGTGCTCTACCACGGCCATGCCTTCGCCGCGGTCGCGGCGGCGACCCGCGAGATCGCGATCGAGGCGGGCAAGCTGATCGAAGTCGAGTGGGAGGTGCTCCAACCGGTCCTCTCGATCGACCAGGCGCTCGCCGACGGTGCGCCGATCCTCCACGAAGGGCAGGCGACCGAGGGAATGGGGCCGCCGGTCGAGGGCGATACGAACATCACGAACCAGATCGTCTTCGAGGGCGGCGACCTCGAGGCGGGCTGGGCCGAGGCCGACGTCGTCGTCGAAGGCGTGTTCGAGACCCCGATGGTCCACCAGGGCTACATCGAGCCCCACGCCTGTCTGGTGAACGCCCGCGAGGACGGCACGTCCGAGATCTGGTGCGCGACCCAGGGGCCCTTCGGCGTGAAGAACGAGACCGCGACGCTCACCGGGAGCGATCCGGCGTCGGTCAAGGTCACGCCCTCCGAGATCGGGGGTGGATTCGGCGGCAAGATTCCGGTCTACCTGGAGCCCGCGGCGCTTCTGCTGTCCCGCAAGGCGGGTCGGCCGGTCAAGATGACGATGACCCGTGAAGAGGTGTTCCGGGGAACCGGGCCGACCTCGGGCTCGAAGACGCACATCAAGATCGGCGCGAAGAGCGATGGGACCCTCGTCGCCGCCGAGTGTCAGCTCGACTTCGAGGCGGGCTGCTTCCGGGGCTCGCCGGTCGGCGCGGCATGCATGACGACGCTCTCGCCCTACGTGATCCCGAACTTCCGGGTGCTCGGCCGGGACATCGTGCTGAACAAGCCGCGGGTCGCCGCCTACCGAGCGCCGGGCGCCCCGGTCGGTGCCTTCGCCGCGGAGAGCCTGCTCGACGAGCTGGCTCGGAAGCTCGGTCGGGATCCGATCGAGTTCCGGCTGCAGAACGCGGTCGAGGAGGGCGATCGCGCGAGCTACGGACCGAAGTTCGGCCCGATCGGCTTCAAGGAGACCCTCGAAGCCGCGAAGGCGCATCCGCAGTACAAGGCGGAGCTCGGCGAGCACCAGGGGCGTGGCGTCGCTGCGGGCTTCTGGTTCAACGCGGGCATGCAGTCGAGCGCGACCGTCAGCGTGAACTCGGACGGCTCCGCCGTCGTGCGCACGGGCAATCCGGACATCGGCGGCAGCCGCGCGAGCATGGCGCTCATGTGCGCGGAGGAGCTCGGGATCGACGTGACGCGGGTCCGACCGATGGTCGGCGACACCGACTCGGTCGGGTACTGCGATGCGACCGGCGGCAGCCGCGTGACCTACGCGACGGGCATGGCGGTCATCGACGCGACCCGCCAGGTGATCGATCACCTGCGCGCTCGTGCGGCGACCATGCTCGACGTGGAGCTCGACAGCATCGAGTGGCAGGACGGGAACGCCGTCGCGGTCAACGGATCCGCGGACAAGGGCTCGCTCTCTCTCGAGGAGATCGCGAAGAAGATGGGCGCCACGGGCGGTCCGGTCGTCGCGAGCGCTTCGGTCAGCCCGCCGGCGGCGGGGCCGGGCTTCGGCGTGCACGTCTGTGATCTCGAGGTCGATCCGGAGACCGGCGTGACGCGGGTGCTGCGCTACCTCGTGGTGCAGGACGCGGGAAAGGCGATCCACCCGACCTACGTCGAAGGGCAGTTCCAGGGGGGTGCCGCGCAGGGCATCGGTTGGGCGCTCAACGAGGAGTACATCTGGGACGCGGACGGGAAGGTCGAGAACGCCGGCTTCCTCGATTACCGCGTGCCGGTGGCCAGCGATCTGCCGATGATCGACACGGTGATCGTCGAGGTGCCGAATCCGCTCCATCCCTACGGTGTGCGTGGCGTCGGGGAGACGCCGATCGTGCCGCCCCTCGGCGCGGTCGCGAATGCGATGCGCGACGCGACGGGCGTGCGCTTCCATTCGCTGCCGATGTCGCCGCCGCGGGTACTCGAAGCCCTCGAAGAGGCCGACTGATCCGCGCCCGGCGCGCGGCCCTGCGGTACGGGAGATCCGATTGGCGACCGTCCTCTTCTCGTCGGCGCAGCAGCGCTTCACGGACGGCGAGGAGCGCGTCGAGATCGAGGCGAGTCGCGTCGACGCGCTGATCCGGGCGCTCTACGCGCGGTACGCGGCGCTCGACGGCCAGCTCGAGAACGCGGCGGTCGCGATCGACGGTGTGATCCACAACGAGGCCGAGTTCGTCGCGATCCCGCCGGATGCCGAAGTCCAGTTCGTGGGCCAGGTCGCCGGGGGCTCCGGCGAGGCGGTTCGCGAGCCGCTCGGGGGTGTCGCGGGAGACCCGCTCGCGGTCGCGCGGGCGTGGCGCGACGCGGGACACGGGGTTGCCCTCGCCACCGTCGTCGAGACCTGGGGCTCGTCGCCCTGTCCGGCGGGCAGCCAGCTCGCCGTCGACGACCGCGGCCACTTCGAGGGATCCGTCTCCGGGGGTTGCGTCGAAGGAGCGGTGATCGAAGCCGCCGGCGGTGTGATCGAGAGTGGAGCCGCGACGATTCTCGAGTTCGGCGTCGCCGACGAGGACGCCTGGGCGGTCGGCCTCGCCTGTGGCGGTCGGATCCGCGTGTTCGTGGAGCGGATCGGTTGAAGCGTGAGACCCTCGACGCGCTGCTCGACGCGAGAGCGGAGCGGCGACCGGTCGCGCGGCTGACCTGGCTGGACGGAGACCGGGAGGCGTTGGCCTCGCCGGGTGCGCCGGGACTCGAGGCGGCACTCGAGGACGCGGTGGTCCAGGCGCTCCATTCGGACGCGGCGGTCGTCGCGGAGACCGACGAAGGAAGGGTCTTCGTCCACCCCTTCAACCCGCCCCTGCGCCTCGCGATCGTGGGCGCGGTCCACATCGCGCAGCACCTCGCCGAGCTGGCCGGACGACTCGGCTACGACGTGACCGTCGTCGATCCGCGGCGCGGCTTCCTGACCGAGGCGCGTTTCCCGGGCGTCACCCTCGACGCCCGATGGCCGGACGCGGCGCTCGAGGCCTTCGGTCTCGACGCGCGGAGCGCGGTGGTCACCTTGAGCCACGATTCGAAGATCGACGAGCCGGCGCTCTCGGTCGCGCTCCGGTCGTCCGCCTTCTATGTCGGCGCGCTCGGGAGTCGCCGGACCCAGGCGAAGCGGCGTGAGCGGCTCCTCGAAGCGGGGCTCGGGGCCGTCGACCTCGAGCGGATCCACGGTCCCGTCGGTCTGGACCTCGGCGCGAAGAGCCCGGCGGAGATCGCGCTCTCGGTCGCCGCCGAGCTGACGGCGACGCTCCGCGATCGGAGCGCCGCTTCGTGAGCGAGGACGCGGGCTACGTCGCGATCGTGCTCGCGGCGGGGGCTTCGCGTCGAATGGGCGAGGGGCGGAACAAGCTCCTCGAAGCGGTCGACGGTCGCGCGCTCGTCGCGCACGCGGTCGATGCGTTCGTCGCCGCCGGTCTCCAGCGGATCGTCGTGGTGATCGGGCACGAGGCGGATCGCGTTCGCGCGAGCCTCGCCGGTCGGCCGGGTGTCGAGTTCGTCGTGAACGTCGACTGGGCCGACGGAATGGGGTGCTCCCTCGCCGCCGGCGCACGTCATCTGATCGAAACGGAGAGCACGCCGGTCGCAGGGGTCTTCGTCACGGTCGGCGATCTCCCGGGGCTGCCCCCCGCGGCGATCGAGGCGGCTCGCGCCGCGCATGCCGCGGCCCCCGCGGCAGAGGCCATCTGCCTTCCGAGCCATGCCGGTCGCGATGGCCATCCGGTGCTCTTCGGACGGGACCACCTCGAAGGACTCGCGGAGCTCGCAGGCGATCGCGGCGCGCGGGCGATCGTGCAGGCGAACGAAGCGAACGTCCGTCGCGTGGCCGTGGAGAGCGACGGGATCTTCTGCGACGTCGACACGCCCGACGATCTGGCCCGCGCGCGCGGGGCCTCCTAGGTCACGGGTGCGTTCCGCGCGCCGACCCGGCGTCGATCGCGCCCCCGGTTTCCCTGTGATAGCAATGGTGGCCCGCCGGACCCGGCGGGATCCCGCCTAGCCCGGGCGCGTCGAGCCACGAGACGTCGCGCCCGTCCCACCCGAGGAGAAGACCCCCATGGAAGAGATTCGGTTCGACGACATCGAGGCCCTGCAGAAGCACGTAAGCGAGGAGTACGGCGAGTTCGGCGAGCCGATCGAGGTCACCCAGGACATGGTGAACCAGTTCGCGGACGTGACCGGGGACCACCAGTGGATCCACATCGACGTCGAGCGCTGCAAGAAGGAGAGCCCCTTCGGCGGGCCGATCGTCCACGGCTTCTTCACGCTCTCGCTCATGCCGAAGCTCTCCCAGACCCTCCCGCAGAGCTACAAGACGACCGGCGTGAAGAATGCGGTCAACTACGGCTCGGACAAGCTCCGCTTCCTCTCGCCGGTCCCCGTCGGCTCGAAGCTCCACGCGCGAAGCCGGCTCGTCTCCGTCGAAGCCGGCAAGAAGGGCGTGCGCATCGAACAGGAGGCGGCGATCCACGTCGTCGGCTCCGAGCGCCCGGCGGTCCTCTACAACATGATCACGATGCTCCAGGGATAGGGTCGGGTCGGGCGTCTTGCCGTCGCCTCCCCATCCGCACTTCTCCGGCTGGCGGGTCTGCGCGTATTCGGCGCTGACCCAGGCGCTCGCGATCGGCTTCACCCTGGGTGCGGTCGGTCTCTTCGCGGCGCCGGTCGGCGAGGAGTTCGGGATCTCGGCCACGCTCTTCAATGTCGGCGTCGGAGGGTTCACCCTCGTGATGAACCTGTCGATGCCGCTGATCGGGCGTGCCCTCGACCGCGGCTCGATTCGCAACGTGATGGCGGTCGGCGCCGTCGTGCTCGCGGCGAGCCTCGTCGGGATCGCGGTCGCGACCGAGGTCTGGCAGGTCGCGGTCTGCTGGATCGTCGGGTGCGCGCTCGGGATGGCGATGCTCGGACCGGTGGCCTCGTCGACGGCGATGGCGAACTGGTTCGATCGTCTGCGCGGACGCGCGATCGGGATCGCCAACGTCGGCGCGCCGGCGGGGCCGCTGGTGATCGTGCCGATCGCCGCACTCGCCTTCGAACCCTTCGGCTGGCGGCCGGTCCTGCTCGCCTTCGCAGCGGCGAGCTTGTTGGTCGCCCTGCCGGCGGCGCGCTTCGGCATGATCGATCGTCCCGGCGAGGTCGGGCAACGACCGGACGGCGAGGATCCGCCCGAGGCCGCCGGATTCGCGGGTTCCCTCGCGGACGAGGGCGCGTGGGACGCGCCCTCGATCCTGCGTTCGCGGGCGTTCTGGATGCTCGCGCTCGGGGCGGCGCTCTTCGGCGGCCAGGGGATCGTCGTCGGCGCGAACTCGATCCCCTTCCTCCAGCACCGCGGCGCGAGCGTGGCGCTCTCGGGCGCCGTGCCGATCGCGATGGGCGTCGGTGCGATCACCGGTCCGCTCGTCTTCGGGTCCCTGGCCGATCGGATCCATCCGCGGAGCCTCTTCATCGGACTCTGCGGCCTGGTCGTGGTCGCCTTCGGGGCGCTGCTGCTGCCCTTGCCGCTCCCGGCACTGCTCGGACTGCTCGTGGTGTGCGGGCTCGTCGGTGGCTCGATGATGCCGGTCTATGGCGCCGCGATCGGGCGTCTCTTCGGCGTGGCCTCGTTCGGGCAGGCGATGGGGCTCGGCGCGCTCGTTGCCGTCCCCATCGGCGCCGGCGCGCCGATTGCGTTCGGCTACGCCTTCGACGCCACGGGAAGCTACGCGGCGGGCCTCGCCGGGTTGATGGTGGCGATGACGATCGCGGCCGGCTTCTTCTTCGGCGTGCCGACCGGGCGGGCGCCGCGTCCCGAAGCGCGCGGATCGAGCTGATCGCTAGGCGAAGCGGGCGCGCAGCGCTTCGAGGTCGAGCTTCGTCGCCGCCGCGATCGACTCGGCGCCGGGGCCGTCTTCGAGGTCGCCGGCCGCGAGTCGCGTCTGCAGCTTCATCGCCGTCGCGAATCCCTCGGTGGTCGTGTCGAGCATCCGGACCGGCGTCTTGCCCGTCTTCGGATCGATCAGCTCGTCGAAGGGGATCGGCACGATCCGCCCGTTCTGGCGAGTGATCATGACGTGGCCGGTTCCCGCGAGCAGGGTCGCGACCGCGCCGGCGCCGAGCTCCCGGGTGTACTCCTGGTCGTACGCGCACGGGGCGACGCAGCGACACTCGTAGCCCACGTCCTTGAGGACGATGGTCGCCTTGATGCCATGCTCGCCGAGGGCGTCCTGGACGCGCTCGCGGACGAGGCGGCCGAGGGGGAACTCGGCGAGGCGCAGGTGGCCGTGCTCGTCTCGGGGCAGATCGGGCAGGTGGGCGAGGTCGTCCGGATCGATCGATTCGCCGAGACCCTCGGCGAGCACGATCACGCCGTGGGGGCGGCCCTCGGCGGTGCTCTTCAGGATCGTGCCCTCGACGCGACGGGCGAGCTCTTCGAGGCGGAGCTTGCGGTCGCCGTATTCCTCGGCGACCACCGCGAGGGTCGCGTTCGCGGCATGGGCGGCACCGAGGGCGAGGTGTCCGGCGTTGCGGCCCATCATCGTGATGATGAACCAGCGACCCGACGTGCGCGCGTCTTCGCGGAGCGTCGAGAGCACGCTGCTCGCCGTGGCGCGGGCGCTCTCGAAGCCGAAGGTCGGGACGCCGGGCGGGAGCGGGAGGTCGTTGTCGATCGTCTTCGGGACGTGGACGACCTTCAGTCTTTCCCCCGCCGCCTCGGCGACGGTTCGCGCCGAGAAGCAGGTGTCGTCGCCGCCGATCGAGATCAGGTGGTCGACGCCGAGCCGGTCGAGGGAGTCGATCACCCGGTCGAGGTTCGCGGGATCCTTCGTCGGGTTGGCGCGGGACGTGCGAAGCACGGAGCCGCCGAGCTCGTGGATCCGGTTCACGGCTTCTTCGTCGAGGTCGATCACGTGCTCGATGTCGCCCTGCATGAGCCACTCGAAGCCCTGGATGCAGCCGACGACACGAGACCCGTTCGCGCGAGCGGCGAGCGTCGCTGCGCTGATCACGCCGTTGATTCCCGGCGCCGGTCCTCCACCGACCACGATTCCGAACGTCGCCATCACACCCTCCTCGAACGAGTCGCGCGGGAACGTAGCCGGATCGCTCCGGGAATTCAGCGTTTACGCGGGCCTATTCCCGCTTGGCGCCGATCATCGTCGCGCCCAGCACGAGCGGCTCGTCTCCGAGGACCCGCCAGGCGTGCTTCGTGCCGCGCTGGACGACGCAGTCGCCCTGCTGGACGAGCTCCTTCCGCCCGTCGTCGAGCTCGAGCTCCGCGGCGCCGCTCACGATGATCACGTAGTCGATCGTGTCGGTCGTGTGCATCTCCGGATCGTCGGGGTCGAAGTAGCGGGCGATCTCCGGCGGTAGCTCGAAGTCACCGTGGCCCTCGGGACGATCCTTCGTCGGCGGGACGGTCACGATCTTGAAGCTCGTCTCGCCCTCCACGGCGAAGTAGCCGATCTGTGCGGGCGATTCGGCGGGGGTCGCGTCCGGGACGCTCGGCGGGCCCTTCGTCGACCAGAGCTCGAAGCTTCCGGGCGAGGTCGTCCTCGGCGGTTCGCCGGCATGCTGAAAGATGGATCGGCCTTCGGCATCGTGGCCGGTCACGACGAGCTTCATCGAACTCCCTCCTGGCCGGGGCCTGGCAGCGCGGTCATCGGTCGGGCTCTACGATGGTGGCAGATCGATTCGGCGGGACAATCCGGGGAGGAGCGGGAATGGCGGAGGCGGGACGCCGCGCGTTCGTGACGGGCGGGACGCGGGGGATCGGCAAGAGCATCTGCCGCGAGTTCGCGCGCGCGGGCTTCGACGTCGCGTTCACGGGCCGGACCCTGCACGAGGGGGAAGGGCGGGAAGAGGACGAGCAGGGCAATGCGACGCCCCTCGAAGGCAGCCTCGAATCGACGCGCGCCGAGGTCGAGGCCTTCGGCCGCGAGGCGCTTCCGATCCAGCTCGATCTGCTCGATCCGGAATCCGTCGACGCCGGCGCACGGACGGCCCTCGACGCCTGGCGCGGGGTCGACGTCCTCGTCAACAACGCGATGTACGAGATGGGTCGCTACACGAACGCCTGGATCAAGGACACGCCGATGGAAGAGTTCGCGGCGAAGATCCAGGCCAACTTCCTGGCGCCGATCGCCCTGGTGAAGCGTTTCCTGCCCGGGATGATCGAGCGCGGCGGCGGGCGGGTCATCAACCTCTCCACCCGGCACAACTACCAGAAGCAGGGGGGGCCGCCGGGGCAGGGTGGGGCGGGCGTGTCCTACAACTGCTCGAAGGCGGCCTGCGGGAAGATCGCCGACGGGCTCGCGGCGGAGCACGACCGCGACGGGATCGTCGCCTTCGACCTGGATCCCGGCCCCGTCATGACCGAGCGCTTCCACACCCAGGGCCACCGGCTCGGCTACCCGAAGACGCTCTTCTGCCCGGTCGAAGTTCCCGCGGTGGCCGCGCTCTGGCTGGCGACCGAGGACGAGGCGGCCGAGTACAACGGCCAGCACTTCATGGCGCAGGAGTTCGTCCGGCAGCGCGGGCTCTGGGAAGACTGGGAGAGCGTGCTGCCGATGAACCGCGGCTGGACGCCGACGGCGATCCTCGACTGGCGCGAGCCGCGGGGGCGCTGACCGACGACGAGGGGCCGCCAGGGGCCCCGAGGACGCTCCGATTGCGGGTGTGTTGCCACCTCGCGGGCCCGATCCGGCAGCTACAATGACCGGCATTCACTCGGCCGCCTTCCCCACCCGGCCGGACCAGGAGTGTCCACAATGTTCGATCTCAAGATCACCGGCGGAACGATCGTCGACGGCACCGGCGCCCCCGCCTACGCGGGCGAGGTCGCCATCAAGGACGGCCGGATCGCCGCCGTGGGCGCGAGCGTGCCCGGCGACGCGACGCAGACCATCGACGCCTCCGGTCGGATCGTCACCCCGGGCTTCGTCGACGTGCACACCCACTACGACGGACAGGTCACCTGGGACGATCTGCTCGATCCCTCCGGTGGCCACGGCGTGACCACGGTCGTCATGGGCAACTGCGGCGTCGGCTTCGCGCCGGTCAAGCCGGGTCAGGAAGAGTGGCTGATCCAGCTGATGGAAGGCGTCGAGGACATCCCCGGCACGGCGCTCGCCGAGGGCATCACCTGGCAGTGGGAGAGCTTCCCCGAGTACCTAGACGCCCTCGAGAGCCGGCAGACCGCCGTCGACTTCGGAACGCAGCTCGCTCACGGCGCGCTCCGCGCCTACGTGATGGGCGAGCGCGGCGCGAAGAACGAGCCCGCGACGCCGGAGGACATCGCGGAGATGCGCCGGCTCACGAAGGAAGCGATCGAAGCGGGCGCCCTCGGTGTCTCGACGAGCCGCGTCCTGGGTCATCGCGCCATGGACGGTGAGCCCGTTCCCGGCACCTTCGCCGCCGAGGACGAGCTCTTCGGCCTGGGCCTCGCGCTCAAGGACGCCGGAGCCGGTGTGTTCGAGCTCGCTCCGGCGGGCGCGGACGGGCAGGATCTCGTCAACGCCAAGAAGGAAGTGGAGTGGATGAAGAAGCTGTCGGCCGAGATCGAACGGCCGGTGACCTTCGCGATGCTCCAGGTCGAGGCGGAGCCCAACCTCTGGCGCGAGATCATGGACGAGTCGATCCAGGCGGCGGAGGACGGCGCTCAGCTCTATCCGCAGATCGCGGCGCGGCCCTTCGGGCTGATGATCGGGCTCCAGACCCACCACCCCTTCGCGCGTCGCCCCACCTTCCGCCGCATCGAGTCGGAGTGCGACTCGATCGAAGCCGTCGCCGCGGCGATGCAGGACCCGGCGAACAAGGCGGCGATTCTCGCGGAGGAGAACCTTCCGGCCGATCCGAACAATCTCTTCGACGGGATGTCGGACATGATCGCGATGATGCTGCATCGCCTCTACGTGATCGGAGATCCGCCGGACTACGAGCCGACCCCGGACCGCGCGGTCTCGGCGATCGCCGAGGCGCAGGGCGTCGAGCCGATCGAAGCCGCGTACGACGCATTCGCGGCAGGGGACGGCACCAACATGCTGATGATGCCGATCTTCAACTACGTCGACGGCAATCACGACGTGATCCGCGAGATGATCACCCATCCCTACTGCGTGTCGGGGCTCTCCGACGGCGGTGCGCACTGCGGGATGATCTGTGACGCGTCGATCCCGACCTTCCTGCTGACGCACTGGGCGAGGGATCGGAGCCGCGGCGACAAGATCGATCTCGAGCGGGTGGTGCAGAAGCAGACGAAGGATACGGCCGAGCTCTTCGGGCTGACGGATCGCGGCACCGTCGAGGTGGGCAAGAAGGCCGATCTGAACGTGATCGACTTCGACAACCTGAAGCTGCGCTCGATCAAGCTCGTGAACGATCTGCCGGCGGGCGGTCGACGTCTGCTCCAGAAGGCCGAGGGCTACGACTACACGATCGTGTCCGGCGAGATCACGCGACGAAACGGCGAGGACACGGGCGCGCGCCCGGGTCGGCTCGTCCGCGGAGCGCGCTAGGAATCCACACCGGGAGGGCGACGTCGATGGCGGCATCCGAAGAGATCGGACGGGATACGCAGTTCGGGACCTATCGCGGGGCGGGGCTTCCCTGGGTCGACTTCGATGCGTTCCATCAGGAAGAGCTCCCCAGGCGCCTCGAAGAGGGTGTGAACGAGCAGGTCGCCTGGGACGTGGCCGGTCGCGATCCGATCTCGATCGGATTGCCGGACGGTCGCTTCTACACCTACCGATGTCGTGAGGGGCGCATCCTCGTGGAGCCCGGGCAGGCGAAGGATGCCCGGACCATCCTCGAGATCGTCGATCACGAGTCCTGGCTCGACTATCTCTACGAGTTCCGAACCCGCTACGGCCTCCTCTTCAGCAACGCCGTGCGCTTCGTTCGCGGGGATTTCGAGACCTGGGACGAATGGGAGCCGGCGATCCGCTGCATGTACTCGGGTCGGCCGATCTACGATCCGGAGCGTATCGAGTTCCGTGATCTCGCGGGCGAGCCGCTCGATCTCCATCGGAGCTTCGAGACCGGCGACGACCCCGAAGAGATGTCGAACTTTCTTCGGCAGACCGGGTTCCTCGTCGTGCGGCGCGCCTACGACCCGGAGCTGATCGCGACGCTCGGGAGCGAGCTCGATCGGGTGATCGCCGAGTCGACCGAGGGAAACCTCTACTCCTGGTGGGCGACGGACGCCGAGGGTGACCGCTTCCCCTATCGACTGACGTATCTCTCCGAGCAGTCCGAGATGATCGCGGGCCTCTACGACCATCCCCGGACGCGTCAGCTCGTCGCCCTCTCGAAGGAGGACGTCGTGCCGGTCCCCGATCGGATCGAAGGGATCCTCGCGGTCGTGAAGAAGGAGGGCCTCGAGGCGGACGCCTCGGGTTACGCGAACCTCGAGTACCACTCGGACTGCGGCTTCGGCGCCTGCCACACGACGTGTCCCTGCGTCCTGGTCGGGATCCAGGTCGACGCCGCCGGCCCGGCGAGCTCCCAGCTCCACATGATGGCCGGGAGCTGGGGCAAGGCGTATCACAACGTCCCGTCGCAGATCACGCCCGACCGCTATCCCCTCGTCCCGATCGTGGCGGAGCCCGGAGACGCGACGGTCCACTTCGGCTGCGGGCTGCACGCCGGACCGCCGCCGACCGGTTCCGATCGTCGACGCACGCTCTACGTCCAGCACTACAGCCCGGGTGCGAGTCGGCTGATCGGTCGACACCAGGGCTACAACCAGATCATGCCGGGCTACGGCGTCGGCGACATTCCGAACATCGACGAGATGCGCGAGCGCGTCGAGTAGTCGTCCGGACGATCCGATTCCCGCCCGATCCCCAGGAGTCCCCATGAAGCGCTACCTCGCGATCTCCTCCGACGGTCACGCCGGGCCGCAGCCCCAGCACTACCGCCCCTACGTCGACGCGAAGTACCGCGACCTCTTCGACGAGGCCCTGAAGGTCCAGATCAAGCAGACGCAGGAAGCCGAGAAGATGTTCCTGATCGCGGACATCAACGAGAAGTGGCGAGAGGGCCACGAGTACGAGCTGACCGGGGCCTGGGATCACGACGCGCGGATCAAGGTCTGCGACGACGACGGCGTCGCGGCCGAGGTGCTCTTCCCCGACGGCATCACCGAGATGAACTCGCCGCCCTTCGGCGCCGGCCTCGGACTGCCCACCAAGGACGTCGACCCGGAGCTCCAGTGGGCCGGCGCGCGGGCGCACAACCGATGGACCGCGGAGTTCTGTCAGATGGCGCCGGAGCGGCGCTGCGGCGTCGCGGTCGTCCCGCTCATGTGGGACGTCGACGAGGCGATCAAGGAAGCGAAGTGGGCGCGGGAGCAGGACATGCGCTCGGTGATGATCCCCGTCATGTGGAACGATCATCCGCCCTACAACGATCCCTGCTACGACCCGTTCTGGGCCGTCTGCGAGGATCTCGGGCTGGTCGTGAACTACCACTCCGGGCCCGCGCCGCAGGAAGAGTATTTCGGGATCTGGCCCCCGAAGCCCGGCGACGAGATGCGTCGCGGCGGCATGGGCTGTTATCTCTCCGAGGTGCTCTGGTTCGTCGCGCGCCCACTCACGTTCCTGATCTGGGGCGGCGTCTTCGAGAAGTTCCCCAAGCTCAAGGTCTCGACGACCGAAGGGATGGCCGACTGGGTTCCGCATCAGCTCGGGATCTGGGACTGGCACTACGAGCACTCCGCCCAGGAGCAGAAGCTCGGGGATTACGTGAGCCACCTCTCGATGAAGCCGTCGGAGTATTTCCGCCGGAACGTGCGCGTGGGCTCGATGGTCACGCGCAAGGAAGCGCTCGATCGAGAGAACATCGGGATCAAGAGCTTCATGTGGGGTACCGACTATCCCCACCCGGAAGGAACCTGGCCCTCGACCGAGGAGAAGATCGATACCGCCTTCGAGGGGCTGCCCGAGGACGACATCGCGAACATTCTCGGGATCAACGCCGCCGAGTGGTACGACTTCGACGTAGAGAAGCTGGCGCCGATCGTGGACCGGATCGGACCGACGGCGGATCGGTTCTAGTCCCGCATCCCCGTCTCGTGGAGATGGCGCCAGCGCCATCCGGATCCGCGCGCGTCCCGCAGGAGCCAGACCGAGGAGCGCCGCGCGTTCTCCGGTGGCGTCGACTGCCGGGCGCCGCGCTGACGTTCGACGTAGGTCGCGACCACGCGTACGCCGTCCTCGCTTCGGTCGACGTCGACGACGCGCACGTCTTCGATCGTGATCCGGAAGTCGGGATTCGAGCCGTACTCGGCACGGATCTTCTCGAGGATCGTTCGGCCGGGGTGTGCGATCCCCGACGGCTGGATGTTGATCATCGCCGTCGGCCACCTCGCCGAGAGGTTGCGATCGAAGACGGCGTCGTCTCTCGGGACGTCCCCCCGGAACCACGCCGAGAGATAGTCGTGAAAGGCCTCGACTTCCGCCGCGACCTCGCGAGCGAGCGCGTCGCCCTCGCTCATCCGCGATAGAGCCCGCCGGGCCGGGCCCCGGTGTCGACGCCGTCGCGCGACGTGACCTGCCCGCCGCAGATCGTCGCGACGTAGCCGCTCGCGGCCTGGAGGAGGCGCGGCGAGCCACTCGGCAGGTCGTGCTCGACGCGCGGCGTGGCCAGGGCGATCCGGTCGAGGTCGATCACGTTGAGATCGGCGCGCAGGCCGCGGGCGACCCGGCCGCGGTCCGCCATGCCGAAGAGATCGGCGGGATCGCTGGTCAGCATCCGGACGGCCTGCTCGAGGGCGAGCTTCTCGCCTCGCTTCCGGTCGCGGACCCAGTGCTCGAGCATGTAGGTCGGATAGCTCGCGTCGCAGATGACGGTCACGTGGGCACCGCCGTCGCCTCCGCCGACCAGGGTCCCCGGCCGGTTCAGCATCTCGTGGACCGCGCCGAGGTGGCCGTCGGCGTAGTTGCCCATGAAGACGCTCAGGAAGCCGGGACCGCCGGGTTGTTCCGCCGCGTCACACAGGGCGTCGTAGATCCCTTCGAGGGGCGTGACGCCGCGCGCCTCGATCGCGCGACCGAGGGAGAGCGCGGGGTCCGGCTCGAGGAGCTCGTCGGTCGTCGGGAGGAAGGTGCTTCCGAGGCTGCTCAGGATGATCGTCGCGGCGTGCTCGAACATCGGCGTCTGTCGGGGCTCTTCGAGGATCCGCTTCCGGCGAGCGGGATCCCGAAGGGCCGCGACGCGCTCGGCCGGCGGCAGTCCGGCGATCTCGACGAAGCTCGCCTTGTCGAGGAAGGGATGGAACGTGTCCCAGGACAGCAGGAGCCCGCCGGGTCGGTTGATGGTCATGGGGACGAGCTTTGCGCCCTCGGCGTTGGCGGCGTCCGCCATTTCGAAGAGCTCGCGCCAGAGCTCGGGCTGGACGTTGTTCTGGGCGATCGTGAAGAGCACGGTAGAGCCGGTGTCGAGGCTCACCTGTCGGTAGAAGGCCAGCTCGCGACGGAAGCCGTCCGGGTCTTCGCCCATCAGGCCGGCGGGCACGACCTGGAAGAGGCCGCGGCCGTCCTTCCGGGCGGCCTGCAGGATCGCGTTGACCTCCCGCGACTCGGCGAAGGTCCCAGGGACCGCTTCGCCGCTCGTCGAGGTGTGGAGCGTGATGCGATTGCTCGAGAAGGCGATCGCACCGGCGTCGATGGCTTCGGCGGCGAGTCGCGCCATCTCGGCGATCTGCGCGTCGCTCGCGGGGCCGTTCACGTCGCCGTCGTCGCCGATCGCGTAGGTCCGGAGCGCGCCGTGCGGCAGCTGGGTCGCGACCTCGACCGCGCGGGGCTTCGAGGCCAGCGCGTCGAGATACTCCGGGAAGCTCTCCCAGGCCCACTGGATCCCGTCGTGGAGCGCGGCCCCGGGAATGTCCTCGACACCTTCCATCAGGTCGATCAACACGTCCTTGTGGTTCGGCCGGACCGGCGCGAAACCGACGCCGCAGTTGCCCATCACGACGGTCGTCACGCCATGGTCCGCGGAAGGCGCGAGGCGATCGTCCCAGGTCGCCTGGCCGTCGTAGTGGGTGTGGGGGTCGATGAAGCCCGGGGTGACGAGGAGGCCCTCGGCCTCGATCACCTCGGCGGCGTTCGTGGTCTCGATCGAGCCCGCTTCGGCGATGGTTTCGATCCGCCCGTCGCGGACGGCGACGTCGGCACGGCGGACAGGGTCGCCGGTGCCGTCGACGAGGTCGGCCTTTCGGAGGAGGAGGTCGAGGTTCATGGGAGAGGGCTCCGGTGGAGAGTGGACCCGGGAACGGTAGCGGGGGCGAAGTGTCCGCACCTGCTTCCATTTCGATTCATCCGTCCGTTGAACGACGTGGTCCGCGTGCACCTGAGCGGCGTTCCGATCGGAGTCAAGGTGTTATGCTGGCTTCATGGACGCCCTAGGGGATCGACCTACATGCCTCGTCCTTCGTTTCCTGGGAGCCTGCGCGTTGGCGATGCTCCTTCTCTCGGGATGTGTCTCGAGCGTTGGAGTCGTGCATCCCGTTTCGCCCATGGGCCGCGCACCGCTCGCTCCGGACAAGGGCTATGTGCTCTTACACGTCGTCACGGACATTCCGATCGAGTACGTGACGATCAGCGGAGGGCGGATCGCGGAAGCGTTGCCCCGCGGATCCGCAGCCTGGCTGATCGAGCTTCCGGCAGGTCGATACGCGTGGCGGCGGATCAAGCCCGCCGCTTCGACGGGGACCCAGCACCTGATCGATCTCAGCGACTACCGGGCCCTCCGGCGCGTCGAGGACTGGGTCTGGGACGACGAATACGAGTTCGACGTGATCGCCGGTGCGGTGAACTACCCGGGTACGCTGATCGTGAACAGCGACCCCGCCAGCCGGTCGTCGCGATACTGTTGCTTCGTCCGAGTTCGAAACCGGTCGGCGATCGACTTGCGCGCCGTCCTCGATGATTACGGCGCAATCATCGATCGCTTTCCGATTCGTCATGGCGGGGCCGGCAAGGACCGATTCCTGTCCCACTACTCCGAAGTGCGTGACCGGCTGAAGCGTTCGGCGCAGGCGGAGGAGGGCGGATGAACGTGCTTCGCTTGCGTGGCCTGTCCGCAGCGTTCGTTGCCGTCGCATTGC
The DNA here is from genome assembly GCA_024742285.1 of bacterium. Lineage (NCBI taxonomy): Bacteria > bacterium. Next base: position 50,027 of record JANSYR010000012.1, read on the forward strand.
TCGCCGCGTCGTTTTCGGAGGGGTCTGCCGAAGGCCTGTCGGCGGAGTCGGCGTTCTCCCGGAACGGTGTGTCGGCCGTGTCCCTCAGCCCGAAGGGAAGCTGGGCGGTGGCCCTCGCCGTGTTGGGGGACAAGTACGGACTGCTCGTTCAGAAGGCGGCGGGAGGACGCGTTCATCCGGTGATCGCGATCGAGAGGCCGTTCACCTACTACGCATGGGTCGATGACGACACGCTGATCGTGACCTTCGATCTAGGTTCGAGCGATTCGCGCATCCTGATCGATCTGAGTCTTCGAAACGGAGAGGTCGTCGCCTCGAAGAACCGGATCCAGGTCCATGGCCACGTGGTCGACCCCTTGCCGACGGACGACGACCACGTGCTCTGGTCTCATCGCTCTTCGGGCGACACCTACCTTCTGCGGCTGCCGACGGTCGATCTCCTCGGTCTCGGCAACGGCAATGCCTCGCGGACCCTTGACCGACAGCTCCGCGATCCCGTTCTCAAGCTCCAGGGCGCAGCCTACTCCTGGATCACGGATCTCGAGGGCGAACCGCAGGTCGTTGTTCGACCGAGCCGCGAGGGCGACGAGATCCTGATCGGCCGTCGTCGGGAGCGCGGCGGGGCTTTCAGCACGGTCTATCGCTACCTGGAGGACGACGACGAGGAGGCCCTCCGGCCCGTCGCGCTCGTACCCGGCACGCGTCATTTCTATGCCCTTGGTCTCGCCGGTAAGGACACGATCGGTCTCCACGAGTTCGACCCCGACGACCAGGAGATCGTACGCGAGGTCTACCGGCGCGACGACGTGGACGTGACGGGCGTGGTCGTGGACCCACTGACCCGCGATCTGATCGCCGTAGAGTCCATGGTCGAGGGCGAGAGATCGTACTTCTACATGGATGGCTTCTTCGAGCGCTACACCGACGAGCTCCAGCAGCTATCGGAACGTCTGCCCATCGACTCGGTGCGCGTCCGGTCGGTGTCGGCCGATCGAAACGTGCTCCTTCTCCACCAGTGGGGCGCGACAGAGCCCGGCCGTTTCCTCAACTACTTCGTGGATAGCGACCAGCTCCTGACGACGGGGGAATGGCGTTCTGACATCGACCGGGAACGTCTTGCGAAGACCGAGAGCTTCCGGGTCGCGTCGAAGGACGGGCTCGAGATCGAGGCGTACATCACCCTTCCGAGCGGGAGCGACGGCCCGCATCCTCTCGTGGTGATGCCGCACGGTGGCCCGCACGGGGCCCGCGACGTTCGTCTCTACGATCCGCGCGTCCAGTACCTGGCGAGCTGGGGCTTCGCGGTGCTCCAGCCGAACTACCGCGGTTCTTCCGGGTACGGGCGGGAGTACTTCGAGTCGATCAAGAAGCAGTGGGCGAAAGCGATCGAGGACGACATCGACGCTGCCGTCGAGCATGCGATCGGTCGGCCGGAGATCGACGGCGATCGAATATGCATCGTCGGCGGGAGCTATGGCGGCTTCTCGGCACTCGCGAGCGTCGTCCGCCATCGGGACCGCTATCGGTGTGCCATCAGCATGAACGGAGTCTCCGACATCCCGCTCCTCTACGATTCGAGCGACATGGCGGACTCGAAACGTGTGATGGACTTCTACGAGGAGTACGTCGGGGATGTTGAGACGGAGCGTGAGCTTCTCGAAGCCGTCTCCCCGGCCTACAACGTCGAGTCGATCGACACGCCGATTCTCTTCATCTACGGGGATCGGGACCGTCGCGTGGATCCCGACCATTCCCATCGCATGATGCTGATGATGGATCTGCTCGGGAAGCCCTATGAGTCGATCGAGATCGAGACCATGCGCCACCGCCCCACGTCGATCCAATGGGTGATCGTCATGCGATCGATGCGTCGGATGCTGACCCGGAATCTCTTCCCTGGACGTGTCATTCACCCGGATCCCGACATCGGCGGCGCAGGCGTCGGCCGGCTCAAGCACCGGCTCGATCTCGACCTGTGATCGTCGGCCTCGCGCTGCCCGGCGGCTAGCAGTCGACGGTATTCCAATAGGGATGGAACGAGATGCAGACGCCCTCTTCGAGGTTTTCGAGATCCTCGAACAGATCGTCACGGACCACGTACTGCGCGTTCTTGCGATCGATCTGGAAGACTGCGTCCAATCCGCCATAGCCACTGAAGACACGCTTGCCAGACGCATCGAAGATCATCGTCAACATCGAGCCCGCTCGGGTGGTGCCGGACATGGTGAGGCCGATCGCGCGTTCGCGGCGTCGAACGCCATCCCATTTGAGGGTGCGCCCGCCGGTGTACTCGGCTCTACGCACGACGACGTTCGGTAGGACGTAGATCTCGGCCTCGGCGCCGATCTCTTCGAGGATCAGGGGCATGAGATCGTCGAGCTTCATGCTTCCGGAGACCCGGCTGGACTCTCCTGACATCATCTTCTTTCGCAGCTCTCGGACGGCTTCGCTGCTCGCCCGGCTGTACTCGCGCGGATGCAGCGTGGTCGATTCGACGCCGCGAGCGGAGAGGAAGCCCTCGATGATCCGAAGGAGGTCGTCGTTGGCGACATCCAGTCCCTGAATCGGCGTCACGGCCGCGTTCAACGGAAGGATCAGCGCGCGCTCGATCCCCGGATGATGGGCCTTGCCCGGGACGAGCTCGTACTCGTGGTCGATCTTGTACCGGCGCGGCTTCTTCTCGTCCGACGAACCGCCTCCCGCGCAGGCGAGGAGCATGGTGGATACGAGCAGCGCCGCGACGAGCGGGGCCATGAACGGGAGCGAGCGACGAAAGGACAATCGGACATCTCCTGCCACGTGACCGGCATCCGACAACGTAACACCGTGCGGGTCGATTCTCCTCGTCGATCAGCCCTCCCGCGCGATCCCGTAGTACTCGACGTAGTCGGCGTAGACCGCGTCGACCATCGCGGCGTCGAGACCGTACTCTTCGAGCGAGTACGCGTGGGCGCCGTGCTTGCCCTTCGGTTTGTCGTGGAGGTAGCCGGTGATGCGGTCGTCGTGGCCGGCCGGCCAGTCGAGACCCGCGGCGTCGTAGATCTTGCGGATCGCGGCAACGGGATCGCTCATCAGGTCGGAGAAGTGGCTGTCGATGATCTGGTCGTCCGGAATCTGGCCGGTCTTTCGCAGGTCCTTCACGCCGTTCAGCATCATGCCGAAGCCACCGAGGGCGAGCTGGCCGTAGAGTGCGGGATCGATGGCCTCCGAGCGCAGCCACTGGAGCATCGCCGTCGTGCTCGCGGCGGAGCCGACGAATCGCTGCGGATCGCGATGGGTGTGGACGACGACCGCATCGGGGTACTCGGCGAAGAGTCCCTCGATCGTCCGCAGGTGTCCCGGCGACTTGAGTAGCCAGGGCCTGCGCTCCTCGCCGTACTGCAGCGTCTGGAGGAATCGGCGATGGAGCCGGTAGGTCCGCGGGACGATCTCCGGCTGGGTCATCGACCACGCGGCGAAGTCCGGGGCCTGGTAGTTCATGGCCCAGTAGGGGCCGCCGAACTCGAGCGCCAGGAAGTGGACGCACTCGCAGGGGAGGTCGGTTCCCAGCTCGTGGAGCGTCGCGAACTCCGGCTGCATGTCCATCCACAGCTCCTGCTCGGACTCCGCGAGCGCGCGACGGGCGTCGCGCGTCTGGAACTCGCCGTGGGGGAGGGGGTGATGGGCTTCCCAGGAGAGCGGCGCACGGATCCCCGGATCGAGGGCGAGCAGCTCGAGCAGGATGGTCGTTCCCGTGCGGGGGGCGCCGAGTACGAAGATCGGTCGTTCGATCGGCTCCTCGAGGATCGCCGGCTCCTTCGCCCAGGCGTCGAAGAGGCGAAGGCGGGTCTGGAGGACGCGCAGGATCTCGGCGCGTGCGAGGAAGCGCCCGACCAGGGTCGCCTGCGACTCCCGGTCGATCGACCCGACCATCCTCCGGTAGGTCTCGAGCCAGTCGTCGTCGCCGATCTCTTCCAGGCCGGTCGTCGAACGCGCCAGGGCCAGCAGCTCTTCCGGGTCCAGAGGGACCAGCTGGTCGGCGGCGCCGGTGGCGGGTCCGAAGAGGTTGAGGCGGCGGAGCCAGTCGGGGCGATCGCGATAGGGGGCCATGCGCTTCCTCTCGAGCGGAATAGGGCGACCCCGGATCATCGAGCCCGTGACGCGGGATCGCAAGCGCGGCGCACGTAGCTATCCTCGCGAGCCACGCGCGCCGCGAAGGCCGCGCCAGGAGGAGTGGTCCCATGTCCCGCCCGATCCCGACGCTCGCGATCCTCGCGTTCCTCGTCTCCGCGTGCGCCGTCGGCCCCTTCGCCCCCTCGCCGTACGCCGACGTCGTCTTCTTCGGCGAGCACATCCATACCGTCGACGACGCGACCGCCGGCGCCCGGGCCGTCGCCATCAAGGGCGAGAACATCGCGGGCGTGGGCAGCCGCGAGGACGTCGCCCCGCTCGTCGGTCCGGACACGCGGATCGTCGAGCTCGGGGAGCGCGCCCTGGTCCCTGGCTTCATCGACGCTCACGGCCACTTCACGATGGCCGTCGGGTTCCTGAATATGCTGAACGCTTCGTCCCCGCCCGTGGGTCCCATGGAGTCGATCGACGACATCGTCGAGGGCCTCGCCGCGCGGATCGAGGAGCTGGAGATCCCGGCGGGCGAGTTCGTCACGGGCTACGGCTACGACGACTCCCTGCTCGCCGAGAACCGTCATCCCGATCGGGACGACCTCGACCGCGCCTCGACCGAGCACCCGATCGTCCTGATCCACGTGTCGGGTCATCTGGCGACGGCCAACTCCCTCGCGCTCGAGCACTTCGGATTCGACGAGACGACCGAGGATCCCTTCGGCGGCGTGATCCGGCGGCGCCCCGGCACGACGATTCCCAACGGCGTCCTCGAAGAGGTCGCGGCGCACATCGGACTCGAGCCGGTCATGCTCGCCGCCCAGAACGTCAGCCCGCGCGAGTTCGCCGCGCAGGTCGCACAGACCGTGGACTACCACGCTTCCTTCGGGATCACGACCGTCCAGGACGGCGCGTCGAGCCCCGAGGTGGTCAAGGGTCTCAAGACGCTCGCGAGGTTCCGCCCGCCGGCGATCGATATCGCGGTGTTCCCCGTCATCCGCAGCGACGCGGACAGCGAAGACCCGGACGCGATCGGCTACACGCCGGACTACGAGAACGGGGTCCGGGTCGCGGGTGTGAAGTTCGTGCTCGACGGCTCGCCGCAGGGCCGGACCGCCTGGTTGACCGAGCCCTACGACGAGGGGCCTCCCGGGGCCGATCCCGACTACGTGGCCTACCCGATGGTCGAGCCCGCCTTCTACAAGAAACACGTGAAGCGGATGCTCGACGCGAGGATCCCCATCCTCGCCCACGCGAACGGCGACGCGGCGATCGACCTGATGATCGAAGGCATCGACGAGGCACTCGGTGGCGAGCCGAAGGACCATCGCTCCGTCACGATCCACGCCCAGCTCGCCCGGGAGGACCAGCTCGATCGCATGAAGGCGCTCGGGATCGTCCCCTCGTTCTTCGCTGCGCATCCCTTCTTCTGGGGCGATTGGCACCGCAAGAGCTTCGGCGACGACCGTGCCATGCGGATCAGCCCGCTGCGCTCGAGCCTCGATCGCGATCTGCCTTTCACGATCCACAACGACGCGATGGTCGTTCCGCCGCACATGCTGCGGCTGATCGAGATCGCGATGGGGCGGAAGACCCGGGAAGGCGTCGTGCTGGGCGAGGACCAGCGGGTGAGCTTCGAGGAAGCGCTCCACGCGGTCACCCTCGGCTCCGCCTACCAGTACTTCGAGGAGGACCGGAAGGGCTCGATCACCCCCGGCAAGCGCGCGGACCTCGTCGTGCTCGCGGAGGATCCGGCGTGGGTCCGGCTCGACGACGTGAGCGAAGTCGCGGTCGTCGAGACCTTCGCCCGCGGCGTCTCGATCTACACGGCCGACTGACCCGGGACGCGATGCGACCTCCCGCGACCGCGGGTTCGCGTCTCGCGGGGTCCGTTGGGTTTTCGCGATCCGAGGTGCTACGGATCGCGAGGACCCCGTCCCGTCCCACGCGAGGAATCTCATGACCGACGTGCTGCCGCGCCCGCTTCGCTTCGGCGTTTTCCTGGCGCCCTTCCATCCCGCCGACGAGAACCCGACGGAGCAGCTCCACCGGGATCTCGCTCTCGTCCAGCACCTCGACGCGCTCGGCTACCACGAGGCGTGGATCGGTGAGCATCATTCCGGCGGCTACGAGATCATTCCCTCGCCGGAGGTCTTCCTCGCCCATGCGGCGGCGACGACCCGCCAGATCCGTCTCGGGACCGGCGTCGTCTCGCTGCCCTACCACAACCCGCTCATGCTGGCGGATCGGATCCTCCAGCTCGACCACCAGTCGCGCGGCCGTGTGATGCTCGGTTGTGGTCCCGGACAGCTGGTGACCGATGCGTTCATGCTCGGGATCGAGCCGAGTGAGCAGCGCCGGATGATGGGCGAGGCCCTCGAGGTCCTCGTGCCGCTGCTGCGCGGAGAGGTCGTGACCCGAAAGACCGACTGGTTCGATCTCAGGGAAGCGTCGAGCCAGCTCCCGCCGGTCCAGTGGCCGGGACCGGAGATTGCCGTCGCGAGCGCGATCTCGCCTTCGGGTGCGATGGCGGCGGGACGGCACGGCACGGGCCTGCTCTCCCTCGCGGCGAGCGGACCCGAAGGCTACGAGCAGCTTCCGAAGCACTGGGACGTCTGCGAGGAGACCGCGGCGAAGCACGGCCAACAGGTCGATCGCTCGAGCTGGCGTCTCGTCGTTCCGATGCACATCGCCGAATCCCGTGAGCAGGCGCGGCGGGACATGGCGCATGGGACGCTTCGACTCGCCGGCTACATGGAGGCCCTCGGAGGAGTGAAGCCGCCCTTCGCGGAGTCGACGGAGACGATGCTAGACGCGTGGACGGGCCCTGGGCTCCCGATCTTCGGGAAGCTGACCTGCGGCACGCCGGATGACGCGATCGACGTCATCGAATCGTTGCGGGAGCAGTCCGGGGGCTTCGGGACCGTCCTCCTGCTGGGGCACAACTGCGCGAACCCCGAGGCGACGCGGCGGAGCTACGAGCTGATCGGCCGCTATGTCGTGCCCGCGGTGAACGACGCCAACCGCTATCGCACGCGAAGCATGGAGTGGGCGACGAAGAACGCCGCGACGTTCATGCCGGCGATGCAGGTCGGGATCCAGAAGGCGATCGAAGAGTACGAAGCGAACCGCGCCGAGTCCGGCGAGGGGACCGCGTGGGTCGGTGACGCGAAGACGATCGAGTAGCCGTGTCGGCGAAGGAATGCGCATGACGAGTCCTGCAGCGAGCCTCACGGGGCGAGGCGTCTGGTTCTATCCCGATGGACTGAGCGGGAACGAGACCATCGAGTTCGCCCAGCGCCTCGAAGCCCTCGGCTACTCGGCGCTCTGGATGCCCGACGCGGGCGGTCGCGACGTGTTCGCCCTCGCGGCCCGTCTGCTCGACCACACCGAGCGCCTGGTCGTCGCGAGCGGAGTCGCCAACGTCTACGGGCGCGACGCGCTCGCGATGCGGTCGGCGCAGCTGACCCTCGCGGAGCAGTCCGGGGGAAGGTTCCTGCTCGGGATCGGCATCTCCCACCAGCCCCTCGTCGAGGACATGCGGGGCCACACGTACGGCAAGCCGGTCGCGACGATGCGCGCCTATCTCGAGGCGATGGCGACCGCGGACGCCGGCTACGTCGGTCCGCGGCCGGAGGAAGCGCCGCCGACGGTGCTCGCCGCCCTCGGCCCGAAGATGCTCGAGCTCGCCCGGGACGCCGCGGAGGGCGCTCATCCCTACATGGTCACGCCCGCGCACACGAAGCAGGCGCGGGCGCTGCTCGGGCCCGATCGTCTCCTGTGCACGGAGCAGAAGGTCGTCCTCGAATCCGATCCGGAGGCCGCCCTCGCGATCGCGCGGGAGACCGCGGCGATCGCCATGGGGCTGCAGCTGCCGAACTACCAGAACAACCTGATCCGGCTCGGCTTCGAGGCCGCCGACTTCGAAGCGGGGCCGAGCGACCGGGTGATCGACGCCGTGGTCGCGATGGGCGACGCCGCCACGATCGAGGCCCGCTTGCAGGCGCACGTGGATGCGGGCGCGAACCACGTCTGCATCCATCCGATCCACCCGGAGGGCCTCTCGGTCCCCTGGTGGCCGGCCCTCGAGGCGCTCGCGCCGGCAGGGAGCGCGTAGCGCCGACGCGCCCTCGGGCGCGGGCCCCGCCGGGCCGGCGGCAAGTCAAGCGCAAACGCCGCTCGGACCTGCGTCCCCCTGAGGCCGCAGAACGGCCTCGAAACGCGCGTATTCGCGAGGGATCAGGGGGGCGGACCGGCCCACCTGCCTGTCGCCTGCCGTGGGAAGTGCTGCATCGCGCACGTCGCGATTTCGCCCGCCGCCTGCACTCACGATCGCAGGCATCGCTCCACTCGAGGAGCGTCGTCGCGGGCGCAGGGGGCGGTCGGGGCGGCGGGACGCGGTGCTTCGGAGCCCACCATGACCACCACGACCCGACGATTCCGCCATCGCGGACCTCTCCGCCGCAGTCCGCTCGCGACCTACGCGCTGATCGCCCTGTCGATCGTCGCGCTCGTCGGCGTGGGCTGCCGCGCGCAGAACTCGAACGACTCGCCGATGGGCGGGGCGAGCGCGGCCTTCTCCCAGTCCGCGTCCAGTGGCCAGCCCGGTCTGATGGTGAGCTTCACGAACGATTCGACCGGCGACTTCGATTCGCTCGTCTGGGACTTCGGGAACGCCGAGACCAGCACGGACCCCAACCCGACGGTGCAGTACGACGACTCGGGGACCTATACGGTCTCGCTCACGCTCAGGACGTCCCAGGGCACGAGCTCCGCCACCAGCGAGGTCGTCGTCGCCGCGCTGCCGACCTCGGACTTCTCGTGCACGCCGGACTTCGGCTTCGTGCCCGTGAACGTGTCCTGCTCGAGCTCCGCCACCGGCGCCGTCGACACGCGCTACGAGGTGAGCGGGATCGGGGCGGTCCTGAACGGTGCGAGCGTCGCTTTCGAGCTCCCGGTCGCGGGGGCGTACACCGTCACGCAGATCGTCGACAACGGAATCGGCGACGAGGACCAGACGTCGACGACGATCGACGCGTACGACCTCGCGATCTCGGCCTCGGTGCCGAGTGGCTCGCCCCCGTCGGTGGGCCCGATCCTGTTCAGTGCCGTCACGGGGGCACCCGCGCCGACGCTCGATGCCTGGTTCGTGGACGGCGTGCTCGCCGACATCGGTTCCAGCCTGTTCCAGTCGCTGGGCGAGCCCGGGACCTACACGATCATGTACCAGTACGGCAACGCGTCGCTCACCGAGACGGTCGAGATCCAGTACCTGGTCGCGTTCGGCGCCCCTTCGGCGGCCTTCACCGTCTCGACGGCCGAAGGCGCGGGCCCCCTCGACGTGACCTTCACCGACACGTCGACCGGCACGCTCAACGCCTGGCGCTGGGACTTCGGCGACGGCGAGTTCTGTGACTTCCCGGCGCCGGATGGAGTCGATCCCGACGATCCGACGGTCTGCGACAGCGCGAGCCCGACGCACACCTACGACGCGATCGGTCGCTACGACGTCACGCTCCGGGTGACCGGCGAGGACACGGATCCCAGCGATCCGGACCTGACCGACACCGTGACCCAGAACGACGCCGTGACCGTCACGATCATCGATCCGGGATTCGAGAACCAGACCGTCGCGTCGACGATCGACGTCGGCTGGACGGCGATCACCCCGGCGAGCGCGACCGCGTCCGCCGAGCACGTAGCACTCTCCCAGAACGTCGGGGGCGCCGACGCGGGCATGCCGACCGAAGGTCGCCAGTGGGCCGCCCTCGACGGCCTCGGAACCAACGGGAGCGACGCGGCCGTCGACGTCGAGAACGGCATCCGTCAGGACTTCCTGCGCCCGGCCACGGCCAGCGTCCTCGAGTTCGACTACGTGCTGCTCTATTCGGAGCCGCCGGCGGGCGCGGTGCTCGACGCGATGACGGCGACGGTCGGCAACGGAACGGACACCGTCGAGATCACGAGTGCGCAGGCGGATGTTCGCTCGCCCTTCGCCGGCGGCTCGACGCGCTACCCGACCCTCGACGGCGCGACGACCCGCGCCACGCCGGTCCGGACGGCGAGTCTCGATCTCGCGGCGGTGCCCGAGTTCGCGGGGGACTCGCCGGACCAGGTCTACACGCTCACCATCCGCCTGACGAACGACCTGAACGACTTCCGCAGCCCGCGGGCCTACGTCGACGACATCCGGTTCACGGATCCGGCGACGCCTTTCACGGCCTCGTTCTCGGCCCCGGCGACGATCGTGGCCGGGCAGGCCGTGGACTTCCTGGACGAGACCTGCCTGGGCGTCGGTGGCTGCGTCGATCCGACGAGCTTCCGCTGGGACTTCGGAACCCACCTCTCCCCGGCGATGCTCACGTCGAGCGGGTCGGCGGAACAGAACCCGTCCTACACCTTCGTCGAGGCGGGCGACTACGACGTGCGCCTGCTCGCCCGGAACGCCGATCAGGAGTCGCTCGCGACGATGAGTGTCACCGTCCTCGAGGCCGCAGTCGCGATCCCGGTGGTCGATTCGATCGGCTACACGGGCGCGGGCGGCGTGACGGCGCCGGCGATGGTCACCTTCGAGGACCAGTCGACCGCCGATCCGTCGGACACGATCATCGCCTGGAGCTGGGACTTCGCGGGCTGGGGCACGTCGACGCTCCAGAACCCGGCCCCGGTCGCGATCAACCAGGCGGGCATCTGGACCATCCGCCTCACGATCACGACGGCCTCGGGCCAGGTGGACACCACGAGCCTCGACGTCGTGATCGACTGACCCGGCCGCGGAGCATCCGATCGATTGCGGGGGGTCCGCCCTTTACTCCGCGCCTCGATCGGTCGATGTTTGGGACATGGACCGCCGTCCCGACCGCAGCTCCGCCCGAATCGAGGCTATATCCACCCGTCCTGGCGCGGGCTGGATCCTTTCGGCCGGATCGGCCTGTCTGCTCGTGCTCAGCCTCGTCCTCCCTGCGACTTCTTCGCTCGCGGGCAGCCACGATGACCGCGCCGATGGGCACGGGCACGGCCATCGGACCCATTCTCCGCGCAGCGGCCCCGCGCGGGGCGTGTCGGCGCCGAACGTGCGCTTCGAGATCTTCTACGACTACCTCGAGCAGGACTCGACGGACACGTACAACGGCGCCGGGCCGAGCACGCTCTCGATCGACGAGCACGACGGGCACGGCTCCCGTTCGGCGCTCACCGGCATCTTTCCGATCTGGGGACCGATCGGCGCGCGCGCCCAGCTGCGTGGCGCCTACGGTCACCGCCAGCGGAGCCTCGATGGCCTCGCTCGGGGCAACAACGAGATCTCCGCGAGCGGCGCCGGGCTCGAGCTCTTCGTCCGGGACCCGGAACGCGGCGCCCTATCCGCGGGCGGCGGCTGGGACAGGCTGGCGCGGGACGGACCGATCGACGCCGAGGAATACCGCGGTCACGTGACCGCGCAGGTCTTCTTCCCGGATCTCGGGACCGGACCGGTCGACTGGAATCTCCACTTCGGCTTCACCCATCGCGAGGTCGACGACGTGCCCGGGACCGCCGACGTCGACGCCGACCGCTATCTCGTTCGCGCGCAGAGCGGCTGGTACGCGAGCGAGAACGTCCAGATCCTCCTGGGCGTCCAGTGGGATCGCGCCGAGGAGGAGTTCTCGAGCGAAGAGGACACCGAGGCGATCTTCGAGGCGCGCTGGTTCGTGCCCGTGCCGGTGATCCCGGTCGAGCTCCGGGTCGGCGGTTCCGCCGGCGTCTCCGAGTACAAGCGCCCGCCCTTCCGCGCGGACCGGCGCCCGATCTACGGCGCGAGCGTCGGCCTCGTCTTCCGCTTCGGCGCGGGCGAGACCCTGATCGACACCCAGCGCCGCTACGACTGATCGGGTCTCCGACGTCTCGCGTCCTTCTCGCGAGTGCGGCGCCTTCGACGACTCGCGCGCCTTGACCGCCACGCGGGACTCGTCCACGCTTCGCGACGGTCGGACGCGCCCGGCCTTTCCGTCCGATGCCGGGGAACGCCTTGCTGCTCGAGCGCCGCTACCTGCCTCTCTTCCTCGTGACGTTCACGCTCGCCGTCGGCTATGCGTTCATCTATTCGCTGACCGCCGTGATCCGAAGCCGCTTCGGGATCAGCGAGACGGGGATCGGTTGGATCGGCGGGATCGGCTTCGCGGCAGGCTTCCTCTCGATGGTGAGCCTCTCGCGCTACGCCGACCGCGGGCACACCCGGGCCATGTTGCGCGCGGGCGTCGGCCTCGTCCTGCTCGGGAACGTGGGGATGATCTTCGCGTCGGACCTGGCGGGCTTCCTCGCTTCGCGGACGCTCCTCGGACTCGGGGGCGGGCTCTTCACACCGGCCGTCCGGCGGCTGGTGGTTCTCTCCGACCCGGAGCGCGCGGGCGAACGTCTCGGCGCCATGGCGGCCTTCGACATGGCGGGCTTTCTCGCCGGTCCGGTCCTCGCGACCTTCTTCTACGAGCTCGGGGGCCTGCGCGCGGCGTTCGCGTCGCTGGCCGGTCTCGCCTTCCTCGTCTCGATTCCGGTCCTGCGCTTCCGCTTCGAGGAGGCGCCGCAGGTGCTCGGAGACGCGTCCCGCGAGCGACCGATTCGTGACCTTCTCGCACTCGGGCCCGTGCGGGGCGTGGTGCTCTGCACGATCGCCTTCTACACCACCGTCGGTGTCTTCGAGGCGATCTGGTCGATCTTCCTCGACGATCTGGGCGCGAGCCAGCGATACATCGCGCTGACGCTCACGCTCTTCGCGATCCCGATGCTCTTCGTGCCGATCTACGGCGGGCGCCTCGCGCAGCGGCAGGGGCCCCTCCGCGTCGCCGCCTGGAGCGTCGGCGCGGCGATCCCGTTCATGGCCCTCTACGGCGGGCTCACGGATCTGGCGGCGCTCGGCGTGCTCTGCGTCGTCCACGCGATCGCGGACTCGTTCACGATGCCGAGCCTCCAGCTCGGGATCGCGCAGGCCGCACCGCGTCGCCACCTCGCGTCCGGGCAGGGGCTCGTCGGCGCGACCGGGCAGGCGGTCGCGGCGGTCACCGCGATCGGGTCCGGGACCGTCTACCAGTTCCAGGGTGCGACCGCGCTCTTCACCGGGAGCGCCGCGATCATGCTCGTGCTGCTCGTCGCCGGGCTCTGGCAGGGACGGACGTTGATGGCGCCGTCCTCGGCAGAGCCCGCGTGAATCCGGTCTAGCCCTCGAACTGGATCGCGCCGTCCTCGAGCGGGGCGTTCCGGATCATCTTCTTGTCGAGGGTGTAGTTCTGGGTGTTCCGCCAGGGACCGCGATCACTCTGCTTCGGGAACAGGTGCATCATGCGCTTCATGTAGCCCGGGTTGAAGTCGTCGATCCAGTCGAGAGCGGGCATGCCCTCGTCTTCGGGGCGGAGCCGCGGGACGGCGATGGACTTGCCGGTCGCGGCCATGTGGTTGAGCACGCGGCAGGCGTACTCGCTCGTGATGTCCGCGCGAAGCGTCCAGGAGGCGTTGATGTAGCCGAAGGTCTGGATCAGGTTCGGCACGTCGGAGTACATCATGCCCTTGTAGCTGAACGTGTCCGGGAACGAGATCGGCGCGCCGTCCTTCGAGAACTCGACGCCGCCGAGGACCTTGAGCTCGAGACCGGTCGCGGTGACGATGATGTCGGCCTCGACCTTCTCGCCGGATTCCATCTCGATCCCGTTCTCGGTGAAGCGACTGATGTGGTCGGTCACGACCGAGACCCGACCCTCGCGGATGCCTTCGTAGAGGTCTCCGTTCGGGATCAGGCAGAGGCGCTGGTCCCACGGGTTGTAGTCGGGGGTGAAGTGCTTCTCGACGTCGTAGTCCGGCCCGAGCTCTTCGCGGACCATGCCGAGGAGGCGCTCCTTGACCCTCTCGGGCTTCGTGCGCGTCCGGTTGTAGAGGAAGCGCTGGAGCTGGACGTTCTTGAAGCGGGTGATCGCGTAGGCCCACTTGTTCGGCAGGAACTTCCGGAGCCAGTTCGCGATCGCGTCGCGGTCCGGGCGGGACACGACGTAGGTCGGCGAACGCTGGACCATCGTCACATGGGCCGCGTCGTCCGCCATGTTCGGGACGATCGTCATGGCGGTTGCCCCGCTGCCGATCACGGCGACGCGCTTGTCCGTGTAGTCGAGATCCTCCGGCCAGAACTGCGGATCGACGATCTGGCCCGCGAACGTGTCCTGACCCTCGAAGTCGGGTCGGTAGCCGCGCTCGTAGTCGTAGTAGCCGGCGCACATGAAGAGGAAGTTGCAGGAGAGCTGGACCGTCTCGTCGCCGCCCACCAGGACGTCGAGGGTCCACTTCTTCTCCGCGGTCGACCACGCGGCGGCCTGCAGGCTGTGGCGGAAGCGGATGTGCTGGCGGACGTCGAACTCGTCGGCGGCCTCGTTCACGTACTCGCGAATCGCGGGGCCGTCGGCGATCGACTTCTCGGCGACCCAGGGCTTGAAGCTGAAGCCGAGGGTGTGCATGTCGCTGTCCGAGCGGATGCCGGGGTAGCGGAACAGGTCCCAGGTACCGCCGATGGCGTCGCGGCCTTCGAGGAGGGTGAACGTGCGCTCGGGGCACTTCTCCTGGAGGTGGCAGGCGGCGTCGATACCGGACAGGCCGGCGCCGACGATGACGACGTCGAAATGATCCATGGGGTGGGGTCTCCGGCGCGGGCCGCGGGCGGGGCCTCGACGCGGGCGAGAGGGTACCGAAAGGCCAGGCCTACGGTCGGACGCCGGGTTCCGTTCGCCGGGGGCATCGCTGCGCTGTAAGCTCGCGCCGCGCTCGTCCTTCCGACGCGCGGGAACGAGCCGGAAAGGCCCGCATGTCCTCGCCCCTCGACAAGTTTCGCCTCGACGGAAAGACGATCGCCGTGACCGGCGCCTCGTCCGGCTTCGGCTCCCACTTCGCCGGCGTGCTCGCGGAGGCGGGTGCCCGGGTCGTGCTGGGCGCCCGGCGCCTCGAGAAGATCGAGGCCCGCGTGGAGGAGATCCGCGAGGGCGGCGGGGAGGCCCACGGTCTGACGCTCGACGTGAACGACCGCGCGAGTCTCGAAGGCTTCCTCGACGCGGCCTGGGACCTGGGCGGCCGCCTCGACGTGCTGATCCAGAACGCCGGCGTCGAGGCCGGGGCGAAGACCTTCGAGACGATCGACGACGACGACTGGGATCGCGTCCTCGACACGAACCTGAAGAGCGCCTGGCGCGGGGCGCAGCGCTACGTCGAGCGCGTCCGGACCCGCGAGCAGGGGGGAGGCAACATCGTCAACGTCGGCTCGATCACCGCCTTCCGCACGATCAAGGGACAGTTTCCGTATGCCGTCTCGAAGGCGGGTCTCCACAAGGCGACCGAGGTGCTCGCCCTCGAAGCCGCGCGCTACGGCGTACGCGTGAACACGCTCGCGCCAGGCTACGTCCTGACCGACGTGAGTCGGCTCCTCCTCGAGGGGCCGACGGCCGACGACTTCGTCAAGGGGATCCCGCAGCGTCGCTACGGCGAGTTCGAGGACCTCGACGGGCCGCTGCTGCTGCTCGCGTCCGACGCGTCCGCCTACATGACGGGGTCGACCGTCGTCGTCGACGGCGGGCACGTCGTGTCTTCGCTCTAGGCGGAGCCCCGTCTAGCGATTCACTTCGACGATCGCCTTCATCATGTCGGCGAGGTCGTTCGCGACCGAGGGCTTGGCGTCCATCCGCGCGATCCACTCGCCGAGGTTCGTGAGGTCGGGCGAGGGCGCCGCGCCGAGGGTCGAAGCGAAGAGCGTCGCCAGCCGATAGGTCACGTCCGCCGGATTGAATCGGTCCGCCGCGATCCACTCGCGTCCCTTCAGCTGCGCGTCGAGCGCGGTGTACTGCTCGGCGAGCGCGCGCTTCGCTTCCTCGATCTCGTCGGCCTCCCCTGCGCCATAGAAGACGTTCGCGATCAGCGTCCATACGTGCGGAAAGAACACCTCGTCCGCATGCAGCTCCGCCATCCGCACTAGAGCCCGCTCTCCGGGATCCTCCGGAAAGAGCCGCGGCTCGGGCCACTTCTCGTCCAGGTACTCGACGATCACCGTCGAGTCCCAGAGCGCGACGTCGCCGTCGACGAAGACGGGGACCTGCGCCTTCGGGTTCAGCTCGAGCACCCTCGGATGCTTCGGCTCGTAGCCCTGCTTTCCGAACGGGACTTCGACGCGTTCGTAGTCGATGGCCTTCTCTGCGAGGGCGATGCGGACCTTGGCCGTGAAGAGCGAGAGGGGACCGGAATAGAGGGTGGGCATGGCGACCTCCGGGGTTTGGGCGCAATCGGGAGCATCGAGCAGGCGTCGGGCGCCCGGAAGGGCCAATTGCCGGACGATGTCGGGCACCAATCTCGTGGAAGGCGGGAGGACGGGCGCGCGATGCCGGCGCGATGCCGATCCGTGTTCGTATCACGGTCGAACTAACAGACTTTATCGGGGAGAGCGTCGATTTTTCGTTGACAGGATCGGGATCGACGATAAATTGCGCCGCCACTCCAGACGAGGTACGAGCCATGTTGGTCTCGCGAACAGGATGGAATCAGATGCGACGGCAGATGCAGACGGTGTGTCGAGCGGCGTTGGCTTCGAACGGCGGCGAATTCGCCGGGTTCGAGAGCCATATCGGCTCACTCCGCTTCGGCCTGGCTGATTCGGAATCCGACCTCGTCTCGCTCGCGCCCTAGCAAGAGCGCTTCGAGCGAGATCGGCTAGGACGGACTTCGTCTGACGAGGTTCGCCGCGGGGATTCCCTTCCTCGCCCGAGCGCCTGGCTCTGAGGCGTCGCGACGTCGCGTCGCGCCCATGGACGACCGCGTCAGCGAATCGACCCGCGGACGCCGTGCGGGATCGTTGCGCCCGGGAAGGGATTCCTGCGCGCACGGACCGCGAACGACGATGGCGGATCTGGTTCAACGGGAGAACGCCGGAATGTGACTCCGGAGATGTCGGGTTCGATTCCCACGGTTCGCACCACTTTCACGGATGAACTCGCAGATAGAGGAGAGATCCGAAAACGAGCATCGCGAATGCGATCGGTCACCAGCGGAGTCGGTTCTGTATGCCGACCCGGGGCGAGGGAGTTCGTTCTCCCCGCGTCTACCGGGGCCCCTCGCGCGCGACGCACCAGCGTGGATAGCTCAGCAGGTGAGAGCAACGGACGCAGAATCCGTAGGCCGCAGGTTCGATTCCTGCTCCATTCGCTTCTTTACCCGAAGCACCCCTGGTTGGTCCGAGAGGATCGGGGTTCGACTCCCCACAGCCGGCCGGGCATCCGGCCCCAACAGAAGCGCGAGGCCCTCTCGCCCTTCGAGACGTCGACGACGCGCCCCGGCACGTCCGAGACGAATCGATCGGCAGCGCGGAGGACGCCCTGAGCGCTGGCCCCTGTGGCGCGCCCGGAGTGTGGACGAAGGGCCGCCGCGATCGACTTCGCCCTTGCGGCGACGTGTCTCCCGACCCGTCGCCGCGAGAACGCGCGGGTCGACTCGCCGCGACTGCGGGAGAGATGTTCCCGGTGCGCGCAAGCCAGCGACCGCCCCTCCACGTGGAGGGCCTCGCCGAGGGTTCCCGGGACGCGAACTTCGCGCCCGGAACGAACGAGAGAGAAGGAACGGAGGTAGACGACATGTGGATGATCAAGACCGTCGCCGTCGCCGAGCACGAGCGAGCGCTCCTGTTCCGCGATGGTCGCTTCGAACGGGTCCTGGGCCCGGGCCGACACCGCGTCGTGTCGATCCGCCCGAGCGCGCGGATTCGCGTCGACGAGTTCGACCTGACCGATCTGGTCTTCGTGCACCCGCTCGCGGACTTCCTCGTGAACACGTACCCGAAGCTTCGGGAGGACGTGTTCGAGGTCGTCGAGACCGGGGACGCCGAAGTCGCGGTCGTGCGAGCCGATGGCCAGGTCCACGAAGTCGTGGCGCCGGCCTCTCGCCGGATCTTCTGGCGCGGTGCGTACCGGGTCGACGTCGAGCGCTTCGACATCGCCGAGACCTTCGAGGTCGTGGGCGACGTGGCGAGCCTGATCCGTCAGCTCGCGCTCGTCGACCGTACGGCCCTCGCCGCAGCGATCAGCTTCGACGAGGTCCCGGAAGGCGAGGTCGGCCTGCTCTTCGTCGACGGTCAGCTCGACCGGGTCCTGGATCCGGGTCCGCACGCGTTCTGGAAGTTCAACCGGACGCTGCGGGTCTTCCGGGTTCCGACGCGGCTCCAGACCGTCGAGGTCACTGGTCAGGAGATCCTGTCGAAGGACAAGGTCTCCCTGCGGCTGAACCTGACCGCGAGCTACCGGGTTCGCGATCCGGTCGAGGCCTACCGGGCGACCACGAACTACGGCGACTTTCTCTACAAGGAGCTGCAGTTCGGTCTGCGCGAGGTGGTCGGAGGGCGAACGCTCGACGAGATCCTCGCCGAAAAGGAAGTGCTCAACGAGGCCATCGAGGCGCGCGTCCGCGACCGCGTCGTGGACTACGGACTCGATCTCGTGAGCATCGGTGTGAAGGACATCGTCCTCCCCGGTGAGATGAAGGCCATCCTGAATCAGGTGGTCGAAGCGGAGAAGGTCGCCCAGGCGAACCTGATCCGACGCCGGGAGGAGACCGCGGCGACGCGGTCGCTCCACAACACCGCCCGGATGCTGGAACAGAGCCCGCTCCTGGTTCGGCTCAAGGAGCTCGAGGCGCTCGAGAAGGTCACCGAGCGGGTGGGTTCGCTCACCGTTCTGGGTGGTCTCGAGGGCGTGCTCGACGGACTCGTGAAGATCCGGAAGGACGAGTGACGCAGGTCGTTCTCCTTCCTCGGAATCGGGATCGATCGCGGGTCCACCGGACGGCCCGGTCCTGCTTCGTGCAGGGCCGGGCCCATTCGGGGCGCAGTCCACGCGCCCCGGAACGAACGATCGATTCGCGCGGAACGTGATCCCGCGCTGGAACGGATGAACACGTGGCCACTCGAGCCCGGGTCGCGGCGCCGCGACCTCCGCAGGAGGTCCCGCTCCGCGTACAGAAGCATTTGCGTCGTCTCGGCCTGTACACCGGTGAGGACTACCTCCGCTGGTGCATGCGCCGGGGGTTCGCGGCGTCCTATCGAAAGACCTGGGATGCGCTCGAAGAGGAGTGGTCCGCGCACGGTCGCGAGATCGCGCAGGCACAGTCTCGTCTCAAGGTCGATCGGGATCCGGCGAAGCTGATCGCACGTGTGTGCGAAGGAAAGCTCCGGCCGCGGGACATCGCGCGGCCCCGCTGGCGCGCGCTCGCGGAGCGGATCGATGCCCAGCCGATGACCGCGCGGCAGACCCGCGCCCTCCGTCGGCTCGTGGAAGTCGTTCTGAAGCGCGGTCGACTCCTCCTCGCGGAGGGGGAGGTCGGTGGCGATCGACTTCCGTATCTCGACGCGCTGATCGTGCTGGCGCAGAACCACCGGCACTGGGTTCGGAAGCCCGTCGACTGGCACCCGCGCACGCACAACGCCGAACGTCAGCTCGCTTCGCTGATCCGCCATCTGATTGCGAGGTATCCGGTGCCCGCGTTCATGGACGCCGCCTGGCTTCGGTCCGGCGAAACGGCGCTTGCGTATCGACGGTGGTACCGCGCGATCGGTCGCGGAGAGAATCTGCGTCACCAGGAAGGGCCGATCCCCTGGACGAACCGGATCGTGCACTGGTTCCTGAAGGCGCCGGCGCATCTCTCCATCGAGGCGGCCATTCGCTGGGGACAGGTCCGCGCCGAAGGCGGGAACGAAGCGCTGGCCCGCGCGATCGTCGCGTCCAGGATCGGCCGGAACTTCGAACACGACGCCTTCTGGGTCACGGTGATCCGATTCCTCGTCCTTCACGACTGGATCCTCCCTCGCGCCGTCGGTCCCATCATCGACTATCTGCACCACCAGAGGTTCGTCGTCGTCGAGGCCTTCGAGGCGCCCGGCGTGCGAGCCCCCGCGCGCCCCGCGCAGCCCAACCTGACGATGCGAGGCCGGTCTCCCTTCGCACTCCTGCGGGAGGTCGAGCGGTGGCACCGCGACCTGGCCAGGACGCCGACGCGTGGACCGATCTCCTGGCCCGGTTCGGGCATCCGCGAGTTCTCCCAGGAAACGGGCATCAAGGGACGCACGCTCCAGGTCTGGCTCATCCGCGAGCTCCGCTCCGCCGCGGCGCTCCACGCCGAGGGCGCACGCATGCGCCACTGCGTCGCGACCTACGTTCCTGAGTGCCGCGACGGCGACTGCTCCATCTGGACGATGGAGCGCCACTCCTTCGAAGGCATCGACGCCCGGGTGACGATCGAAGTCAACCGTGAGGGCGAGATCGTCGAAGTGCGCGGCAAGGCGAACCGTGAGCCGTCCGAGCGGGAGCTCGAGGTGATCCGCTCGTGGGCCGCGCGCGAGCGGCTTCAGCTCGCGCCCATCATCGGCTGAGCCGCTTCGCCGATCGATCGCGACCCCAGGCGGTGAGCCCGGCTCCGCGTCGGAACCGGGAGGCAGAGCGTCGGGTACCGGACGACCACCCGAGTCGCCTGGTCGGGACTTCCGCAGCGAACCCAGCTCGGTCGCCATGCCGCAATAGAAGCCGCCTGGTCGCGACGTCTGCGACGAACCCAGCAGAATGCGGATATCGCAAAAATGGTCGGGGCGACTGGATTTGAACCAGCGACCTCTTCGTCCCGAACGAAGCGCGCTACCAAACTGCGCCACGCCCCGACCGAGCGCCGGAGTATACGGGCTCCGACGCGGCCCTCAAGCGCAAAAGAGCGGCTTTTCGGGCCTGAAACGGCGCTCAGGGGCGTTTCACCGGTGGGCCGCCGGGCCCGTCCGCGCGCCCGCTCGGACGCTACTGGACGGCGGCCTGGGCCTTCTTCCGGAGGTCGTCGATCGCCTTCTTGCGGTCGTCCTCGATGAAGACCGAGGTCCCGGCGACGAAGCTGTTGGCGCCGGCGGCGGCGGCGCTCGCGATGTTGCTGGCCTTCACGCCGCCGTCGACCTGGAGGTCGATCTCGAGCCCACGCGATTCGATCCAGCCGCGGATCTTCTCGATCTTTGGCAGCATCGCTTCGATGAACGACTGACCGCCGAAGCCCGGGTTCACGGTCATCACCAGGATCTGGTCCGCCTCGTCGAGGCAGTACTCGACGGCTTCGGCCGGGGTCGACGGGTTGAGCACGGCGCAGGATCGGACGGGCGAGGTCCGCTCGCCGTCCTTCATGCGCGCTTCGCCGATCCGGCGGATCTGGCCGAGGGTGCCGTGGAGGTGGGGGCAGGCTTCGGCGTGGACGCCCAGGATGTCGGCGCCTGCGTCGATGTAGTGCTCGAGATAGGTCTCGGGGGACTCGATCATCAGGTGGACGTCGAGGGGCGACTTCGCAGCGCCCTTGATCGCCTCGACGACCGGCGGGCCGATCGTCAGGTTCGGCACGAAGTGGCCGTCCATCACGTCGACGTGGACGAGCTCGGCGCTCTCGATCGTGGCGAGCTCCTTGGCCATGTTGACGAAGTCGGCGGCCAGGATGGACGGCGAGATCTTGATGTCTTTGCGGGTGCTCAAGGGCGTCTCCGTCAGTCTTCCTTGCGCGGGTTTCGGATCAGTCGGACGGCGAAGAAGCCGTCCATGTCCCGGGTTCCGTCGAGGTCGGGGCGATTCGGCATGTGGGGGAGGACGCGGAAGAAGCCGTCCTCGTCGATCAGCTCACGGAGGGCTTCGGGCGCCTCGTCGCGGCCCGCGATCCGCCAGTTCGCGCGGGTCGCCATGAAGCCCCGGATCACCGCCTCGTTCTCTTCCGGGGTGACCGTGCACGTAGAGTAGACGAGGCTCCCGCCCGGCCTCAATACGGCCGCCGCCGCTTCGAGGATCTCGCGCTGGACCCGGGCCAGGTCTTCGAGGTCCTCGGGGCGCAGACGCCAACGGGCGTCCGGGTTGCGGCGCATCGAGCCGAGCCCCGAGCAGGGCGCGTCGATCAGGATCTTGTCGAAGGGCCCACCCTCGGAAGCGAGCTCCTCCATCGGCTTCGTCGCGTCGCGCTCGAGGGTCGCCACGCCGCCCACGCCGAGCCGGCGGATCCCGCGACCGACCAGGCGCAGCCTGCGCGCGTGGCGATCGAGGGCGAGGACGTGGCCGTCGCCGTCCAGGCGCTCGGCGATCGCCGCGCTCTTGGTTCCGGGCGCCGCGCACGTGTCGAGGACGCGATCGCCGGGCTGCGGATCGAGCAGCTCGACGACGAGCTGGGAGGCCTCGTCCTGGGGGCTCACCCGCCCCGCGACGAAGGCGGGGTCCTGGCCGACGTCGCCGCGACGACCCAGGACGATCGCGTCCGGCGAGTATCGTCCTGGGCGCGCGTCGGGGTGGCGTTCGCGCAGGTCGGCGAGGGCTTCCGCGCGGGGGGTCTTCGTGCGGTTCACGCGAACCGTGACCGGCGCCGGCTCGTTCATCGCGACCGCGAGCTTCGCCGCGTCCTCCGCGCCGTATTGCTCGAGCCAACGTTCCGCGAGCCACTCGGGCAGGGAGCAGGCGTGGACGAGATGGCCCATCGGGTCGGCCTCGAGGTCCGGGAACGCGTAGCCCTCGCCCTCGCGCGCCAGGCGTCGTAGCACCGCGTTCACGAAGCCCGTCGCGCGCTCGAGGCCCATCGCGCGCACGCAGCGCACGGCTTCGTCGACGGCGGCGTTCGCCGGAATCCGATCCGAGAAGAAGAGTTGGTAGGCGCCGACGCGCAGCGCGCTGATCACGAGGGGCTCGAGCTTCGCGAGGTCCCGGTCGAGGGCCTGCTGGATCAGGTAGTCGAGACGCCCGCGCCAGCGGAGGGTGCCGTAGACGAGCTCGGTGGCGAGGCCGCGATCCGCCGCGGGCATGCGGCTCTGGACGAGGGCGTGATGGAGCGCGAGGTCCGCGTAGGCCCCTGCGCGCTGGACGCGTTCGACGACGCGGATCGCGATGAGTCGCGGCGCGGTCGGGCCCGCGGTCTTCTTCGGCGCGTCCTTCTTGCGTCCGGGCCAGCGCTTTCCGCGACCGCCCTTCTTGCGATCGTCGCTCACGAGGCGTCTCCTTCGTCTTCGGTGGGATGTGGCACGATCGCCAGACGCGCCCCGTCCGGGATCTCGAATCCGCGCAGGAAGTCGGCGACCTCGAGCGGCTTGCCGCCGGGACGCTGCATCACGCGGGGGACGAGCCAGCCGTCGCCCGTCGCGATCCGGAGCGGCGCAGTCCCATCGCTCGTGTCGAGGGTCCCGGGGATCGCGCCCTCGCCGGTCGCCGGCTGCGACGACGCGCGCGAGATCTTGAGGAGGACAGGCTCGGCGCCCTCGGCCTCGAGGGTGACGGCGCCCCCCGGCTTCGGGGAGACGGCGTGGATCCGCGCGACGAGGGCGCGGGCCGGATCGCGGAGGTCGAGGACCGAGTCATGCTTCTCGATCTTCGCCGCCAGGGTCGCCTTCGACGCGTCCTGCTCGGTCCAGGCGACGGTCCCCTCGGCGATCTGGTCGAGGGCTTCGCCGATCGCGCTCGCGGCGAGCTCCGCGAGTCGCGTGGTCAGCTCCGCCGCGTTCTCGTCCTCGGCGACCGGCGTCTTCGCGACCAGCGCGACGGCTCCGGCGTCCATCTCCTTCTCGACGCGCATGACCGAGATCCCGGTCTCGTCTTCGCCGTCGAGGATCGCCCGAGCGATGGGCGCCGCGCCGCGGTACTTCGGGAGCAGGCTCGCGTGCGCGTTGATCAGGTAGCCCTCGGTCGGGAGCTCCCGGACCCTCTTGGGGATGAACTGGCCGAAGGCCACGACGACGCCCACGTCGGGTCGCAGGGCGTCGAGGGCCGCGACCGTTTCCGCGTCTCCGACCTTCTCGGGGCGCAGCAGGGGCAGGGCCTCGCGGAGGGCGACCTCGGAGACCGGCGAGGGCGAGCGCTTGCGGCCGCGACCGCGACCGCGGTCCGGCTGGGAGACGATGCCGACGACCTCGTGCGGCCCGGCGAGCAACGCCTCGAGCGTCGCCACCGCGATGTCCGGGGTGCCGAAGAAGACGACGCGGAGGCGGCGCATGGCTTCAGGACCGATCTGCCGGGAGGCGGCGGCGCAAACCTAGGCCTGCTCTTCGGCGAGCTGCTTCTTGCGCTTCTTGACGTAGAGGCTTCGCTTCAATCGGCTGATGCGGTCGATGAAGAGGATCCCGTCGAGGTGGTCGTACTCGTGCTGGATGCAGACGGCGCGGAGTCCCTCGGCGTGCTCCTCGATCGGGTTGCCGTCGAGGTCGGTTCCGCGGAGCGTGATCGTCGCGTCGCGCTCGACCGTCGCCTGGTAGTCCGGGACCGAGAGGCAGCCCTCTTCCCAGGTAATCTTGCCGGCGCGGTCGCTGATCACCGGGTTGATCACGACGGTCGGGCTCCGGTCGTTGCCGTCGTCGGTCCAGTCGGTATCGATCACGAACATGCGGACCGAGGCGCCGACCTGGGGGGCGGCGAGACCGATCCCGGGCTCGTCGTACATCACGTCGATCATGTCGCGGGCCAGCTCGCGGATCTCGTCGGTCACTTCGGTGATCGGCTCGGAGACCTTCTTGAGGCGCGGGTCGGGAAACTGGACGACTTCTCGGAGGGCCATGGGTCGCTCGTGTGGGTCCTGTGGAAAGAGGGGGACGGGCGGCGCGGCGGGTCGCCCGTAGCCTATCGGCCGTTCCGGGAAAGGCGCGGAAACGGGCGCGGAGAGGGCGCTCGCGGATCGGCTGCCTGGCCGCAACTCCGCGGTTCCGCTGCGAAAACGGCGGCTTTATAGCATGTTGACGGGACGCGCGTCGAGGGCCATCTGGACCTCCCGCGGCAGTCCGCGCCCGGCCGCGAGGGCGGCCTTCGAGGCGAGCCGGAGAGCCTCCTCGTCGTCGCCCTTCAGCAGGCACATGAAGCGGTACCGGCCCCGTAGTCGCGCGATCGGCGCGGGGGAGGGGCCGAGCACTTCGAGGCGGATGCCGTCGCGGAGGACCGCCCGCGCCGCGTTCGCGACGGCTTCGATTCCCTGCCGTGCGTGCTCCTCCTCCTCGGCGTGCACGAGGATCCGTGACAGGCGACCGAAGGGCGGGTAGCCGAGGGCTTCGCGGTGGCTGATCTCCTCGCGATAGAAGCCTTCGAAGTCGTGACTGCCGACCGGGGCGAGGGCGTAGTGGTCCGGCACGAAGGTCTGGACCACGACGCGGCCGGGCCGGTTCGCGCGGCCGGCGCGGCCGGCGACCTGGGTCAAGAGCTGGAACGTGCGTTCGGCGGCCCGGAAATCCGGCAGATGGAGCCCGATGTCGGCGGCGACCACCCCGACGAGCTGGACGCCGGGGAAGTCGTGTCCCTTGGCGACCATCTGGGTCCCGATCACGATGTCGACCGCTTCGTCCTTGAGGGCCCCGAGCACGGACTCGGTATGCCCGCGCTTCTGCGCGACGTCGCGATCGAGGCGCATCGTGCGCGCACTCGGAAAGACCGTCTGGACGTCCTCCTCGAGCCGCTCGGTGCCGACGCCGAGCAGCGCCGTCTCCGGGTCGCCGCATCCGTTGCAGTTGTCGGGGACTTCGCGTTCGAGGTCGCAGTAGTGACACTTGAGCTTGTAGTCCGCGGCGTGGAACACGAGGGCGACGTCGCAGTCGTCGCAGCGCTCCGCGTGGCCGCACTGGAAGCAGAAGATCCGCGTCGAGAAGCCGCGCCGGTTCAGGAAGAGGATCGTCTGGCCTCCGTCGGCCATCGTCTGCTCGATCGCCGCGCGCATCGGCCGCGACAGGATCAGCTTCCTTCCGCGCGGGTTCTTGTCCTTCTCCTTGCCGAGGTCGACGATCTCGACCGCCGGGAGCGGGCGTCCGCCGACGCGGCGGGGAAGCGAGAGGCGCTTGATGCGTCCGGTCTCGGCCTGATGGCGCGTCTCGAGGGCGGGGGTCGCGGAGCCCAGGATCAGCGGACAGCCCGCCTGCGCCGCTCGCCGCGCCGCGACGTCCGCGGCGTGGTATCGGAAGCCCTCTTCGTTCTTGTACGCGCCGTCGTGCTCCTCGTCGATCACGATCAGGCCGAGGTCCTCGAGCGGGGCGAAGAGGGCGCTGCGGGCGCCGACGGCGATCCGCGTGTCTCCGGTTCGCAGGCGCTCCCATTGGGCGAGCCGATCCCCGGGCTTGAGGCCGCTGTGGAGGACCGCGACCTCGTCTCCGAATCGCGCGCGGACCCGCGCCACGAGCTGATGGGTCAGCGTGATCTCCGGAACGAGGACCAGCGCCTGGCGCCCCGCCTCGAGGGCTTCGGCGATCGCGCGCAGGTAGACCTCGGTCTTGCCGCTGCCGGTCACGCCGTGGAGCAGGAAGGTCTCGGCGACCTGGCGCTTGATCGCGTCGCGGAGGGGGACGAGGGCGTCTCGCTGGTCCTCCGTGAGCGTGACCGGACCGTCGCCGTCGAGGATCGACTCCGCCGCGATCAGCCGGGGTCGTTCGGAGAACGCGACGAGCCCGCGCTTCTCGAGGTTCCGGAGCAGCGCGCCGACGTTGGGATCCTCCGCCGTGAGCCGCCGGGTCGGGACACCCTCCTTTTCCTCCGCGATCCGCCGAAGCAGGGCCGCCTGCTTCTTCGCCCGGCCCAGGACCTGCATCGCGGCGTGCTCGACGTCGACGTCGAGGGCGATCCGCGCGATCCGTTCGGTGGGGACCCGGGCCTTCGCGCGGCGGACTTCGACCCGTCGCTCGACGAGGCCGTCCCGGGCGAGCGCGGCGAGGCGGGTCTCGACGTCGATCCGGGGGAGCGCCTTTCCGAGGGCCTTTTCGAGCGAATGGGCCGTCTGCGTCCGCATCGCGAGCTGTTCGAGGAGCGGCCGCGCCTCGTCTGCCAGGGCGCCCTGGGCGAGGGCGCGCTCGCCACGCGGGGTCAGCGCCCAGGGGCGCGAGAGGCGGGGCGTCGATCCGGGCGGCAGCGCGTGCGCGAGGGCGAGGCCGATCGGGCAGAAGATGTCCCGCGCCGCCTCGGCCAGGAGCTTCATCATGGGCAGGCCGACGACCGGCTCCTCGTCGACGACGCCCGCGATCTCGGCGAGCTCCCGCGGTCCGCCCGCGGAGGCCTCGTCCTCTTCGGTCGACCAGTCGCCGGGAACGACCAGGCCGACCAGCGGCGTGCCCCCGAACTGGACGCGTACGCGCGTACCCGGCTCGACGGGGCGGGCATGGGCCCGCGGTACCCGGTAGTCGAAGAGGCGGTCGAGGGGGACGGGCAGCGCCACGCGCACGATGCCCTCGTTCGTGGCATCGTCCGAGCCCGCAGGCGGGAGGCCGTCGAAGAGGGGGGCGGACATGGCGCAATCGTATGGTGGGCGCAGTCCCGAGGAAAGCCCGCGGACCGATCGTCGGCGCGGACGCAGGGAAAGGCCGCGGATCCGCGTGGACGACGAGGGCGACACCCGGAGCCTCGTCGTCGACGAGACCTTCGCCTCGTTCTATCGCCCGGGCGAGATCGTGACCCACTGCGTCTGGGACGCGATCGCGGCCCCGATCCTCTGGCTCCCGCCGAAGCGCCGACGGCGGATCCTGGTCCTCGGCCTCGGCGGTGGCTCGGTCGCGCGGATCGCACGCGCGCTCGCACCCGAGGCGGAGATCGTCGGCGTCGAGTTCGAGCCCGAGGTCGTCCGGCTGGCGCGGCGCCATCTCGACCTCGACGAGATCGGCCTCCGGGTCGAGGTCGCCGATGCGCGCACCTGGGTCGAGGCCGAGTCCGAGCGCGCCCCCCGCTACGACGCGATTCTCGAAGACGTCTTCGTCGGGTCCGGGGACGACGTCCACAAGCCCGACTGGATCCCGGAGCCGATGCACGCCCAGGCCTTCGGAATGCTCGCGCCGGGGGGCGTCTTCGTCAGCAATACGCTCGACGAGCACGCGCGGGTCGCGAAGTCGATGCGCGCGCACTTCGAGGGGCTCGTCGCGATCGAAACCGAGGACTACGACAACCGGGTGCTGGCGGCGGGTGGACCGGGACTGTCGGGGGCCGCGCTCCGGGAGCGCGTCGCGGCGTCCGACGTGCTCGCCCCGAGCCTCGAGGTGCTGTCGTTCAGGACCCGGCGGGCGTCCTGAGGTGGCGCGGTCGAGCGGCGACTAGGCCTCGCGTCGGCGACGCACCGCGTTGCCACACACGACGGCCCCCAGCCCGAAGAGCAGCGCCGCGGAAGGCTCCGGAACCGGCTCGGCCGCGTCGACGGTGAAGAGCCAGTCACTCGCGTAGAGGTGCTGGTTCAGGCCGCCGGGCGCGTTCGAGTGGTTCACCCAGCCGTAGCAGGAGCGATCGGCACCGCGGTGCTCGTCGACGCAACGGAACGTGTATCCGTGGCGGCCCGCGAAATCGACCAGGTCGTAGGTCCGCCCGGTCAGGCCGTCGGTGATCGTGCCGCTCGAGAGGCCGTACGTGTAGAGCGCCGCGTGATCCGAATCGCTCGGGGCGGGATTCACCTGGAGGCGGTTCTGCGCCTCCTGATCCACGACGTTGCGGTAGGTGAAGTCGATCGTGAAGACTCGCGCGTGCTCGTAGACCGATCCAGCGTCGAGACCGCCCCAGCTCTGGCCGGAGATCTGGATCGTGTTCGCGTCTTCGTCCCAGAAGAGGTTCATGTCGCTCCGGGCGTGATCGAAGTCGAAGGTGTAGACGTCGCTCGAGTCGCCCGTCAGCAGGCCATCGAGGCGCAGGCCGTAGGCCGGAGGAGCCTGGTTCCCGCCCGGGTGGCTGCTGAGGCCGAGCCAGACCCCCGACTCGATCGGCCCCGCGAGGGCGGCGGAGGGAAATAGCAGAACGAAGAGGAGGGGGATGAGGCGCTTCACGACGGTCTCCGCGGTGGGGATGGGGTATGCGCCCTTTGTACATGGAATGTGGGGTTTGGGACGCATCAAACCGTAGCGTCGAATAGTGTTTGCCGATGATCTGCCGCCGGGTGGAGTGATCCGTGTCGGGCCGTGCCCAGGCGACGTGGGCGCGGCGTGTGAAGATCTGTATCTCTTCGAATTCGCATGGGAATCCTGGGCTAAAGTCGAGTGTGCGCACGCCCGATACTTGAATTAATCGAACGTTCGATTAATTTGGGTCCGCCATGTCCTCTTCGTCGCAGGCTGAAGGCTCCTCGCAAGCTGAAGGCTCCTCCCCTCACCCTGAAGGCTCGCCTCTGCGACGCCCCGGACGCCCCCGCCAGGAATCCGGCGACGGCGGTGACGTTCGCGATCGGCTGCTCGACGCGGCGGTGGAGATCGCGGTCGAGCAGGGCTTCGAGACCGCGGGCCTGCGCGAGATCGCACGGCGTGCCCAAGTCAGTCCGGGGATGATCTCGTACTACTTCGGTGATCGGCAGGGCCTCTACAGGGCGATGTTCGAACGTGTCTTCGCGCGGGTCCGGGAGAAAGTCGACGCCGTCCTCGACGCGCCGGATCGGACGAGCGAAGACCGCGTGGCAGACCTCGTGCGGATCCAGATCACTTCGATCGCGGCCGACCCGTGGCTGCCCATCGTGGTGATGCGCGAGATGCTCTCGCGGCAGGACTCCCCGATCCGCGACTTCATCGGCGAGTTCATCGCGAAGGGCCCGATCGCGATGATGATCGAGCGGCTCGAGCAGGCCCAGCGCGATGGCGCGATCTCGAAGGACTACGACCCGAGGATGCTGGCGATGACGATCGGCAGTCTGTCCGGCTTTCCCTTTCTCATGCTCCCGATCGTGGGACCGCATCTCGGTCTCGAGCTCGACGGCGACTTTCCCGAACGTCTGATCGAGCACAACCAGAAGATTCTTTCCGAAGCACTCCGCGCCCGAACGGAGAACGCCTCATGAACCCGATCTCGACTGCGAACGACGTCCGCCGTCGTCTCGAGAGATCCGTCGTCCTCGCACTCGCGGCGGGGTGTCTCGCCGTCTTCGCGCTGGCGTGCAACGACGGCGCCGCGACGACGCGCGGGGAGCCGGAATCCGTCGCTCCGCTCCCCGAGGCGCGGCTCCGCGTCCGGATTGATCCCGTCCGTCTCGACGCGCTCCCGACCGAAGACCGGATCACCGCGACCGTCCGCGCCTTCCACCGCGCGACGATCACGGCCGAGACCCAGGGCCGCGTCCTCGAGCGCGTCGTGGAGCCCGGGACCGAGGTCGAGGCCGATGGCGCGATCCTTCGGCTCGAGGACTCGCGAATGGTGCTCGAGCTTCGTCGGGCCGAAGCGCAGCTCTCGGCGGCGCGGACCGTCCTCGCCCACGCGAAGCGCGAGTTCGCCCGCGGCGACCGTCTCCGGAAGCAGAACGCGATCAGCACCCAGCAGCACGACGACCTCGAGCACGCAGTCGATCGCGCCCGAGACGAACGCGCCCTCGCCGAGGTCGCTCGCGACACGGCGAAGCGGAATCTCGCGGACACGCGGATCACGGCGCCCTTCGCGGGCACCGTCGATTCGATCGCCGTCGACGTCGGGGACTTCGTCTCCGCCGGAACCCCGGTCGCGGTCCTCGTCGATCTCGCCCGCGTCCGGATCATGGGCAGCGTGACCGCCGGCGAGGCCGCGCGCCTCGTGCCGGGCACGACGGCGCGGGTGACCTTCCGCGATCTCGGCGGCGAGATCTTCGAGGCGAAGCTCGAGAGCGTCGCCCGCGTGGCCTCGTCGAAGGACGGGACCTACGCGATCGAGCTCCACATGGACGACCCGAGCGGTCGCCTCCGGGACGGCCTCGTCGCTACGGTCGAGCTTCCGGACGCCGATGCCTCGCCGCGTCTGCTCACCAAGCGTGCCTCGCTCCTCCGGCGGAGCGGCCATCCCGAGGTCTTCGTGATCGAAGGGGAGGGCGACGCCGCCGTGGCCCGGAGCCGTCGAGTGCGAACGGGACGCAGTGCGGGGGAGTGGATCGAGGTCCTCGACGGATTGAACGAGGGCGAACGCGTGGTCTGGGACGGCCACTTCGCGCTCGGCGACGGGATCGCCGTCGTGATCGACGGGGAGGGCTAGACGATGGAACGTCTGATCCGCTTCTTCGTCGAGCGCCATCTCCTCGTCAACACGATCACGCTCGCCGTCGTCCTGCTCGGTCTGCTCGCGATGCTGCGAACGAACGTCGAGGGCTTCCCGGAAGCCACGATGCCGATGTTCATGGTGACGGGGACCCTGCCCGGCGCCGCGGCCCAGGACGTCGAGACCAAGGTCACGATTCCGATCGAGGACGAGCTCCGGGAGGTCGACGGCCTCGAGAGCTTCACCACGATCATCACCGACAACCGCTCGGTCACGACGGTCAAGCTCGACGACGACACCCCGGACGAAGACATCTTCAAGAAGGAGCGGGAGATCCGGAACGCCATCGAGGCGATCAACGACTTCCCGCCGGACATGCGCGACGACCCGTCGGTCTTCGTGATGGACCCGTCGAAGATGCCGGTCCTCGAGGTCGCCGTCGCCGGCGAGCAGGGCGTCCTGCCGGAAGCGGCGCGACACCTGAAGCGGACGCTGATGCGCCTCGAAGGCGTGGGCGAGGTCATCGAGGTCGGTCTGCCGGATCCGGAGATCCGGGTGCTCGTCGATCCCTCCGCTGCGCGCGCCCATGGCGTGACCATCCTCGACGTCACCCGCGCGGTCGAGCGGCGCAACGTGTCGGATACCGGCGGCGTCCTCGAGAGCGCCGGCGACCGGCGCCAGGTCGTGATGTGGGGACGCTACGAGGACGCGTCCGAGGTCGGCGAGACGATCCTCCGCTTCGACGAGGGAGGCCCGCTCCGCGTGCGCGACGTGGCGCGAATCGAGGTCGGACGAGAGGACGTGGGCCTGATCGCGGGCACGAACGGGCGACCGGGTCTCTCGCTCGTCGCGGTCAAGAAGTCCGATGCGGACATGATCGACACGCGAAACGCGATCGCCGCGGCCCTCGAGACGATCGAGCTTCCGCCCGGCGTCACGACGACGATCGTGAACGACGCCTCCTACGAGATGTCCAACCGGCTCCGGGTCATCGCGAGCAACGGCATCATGGGCATCGCGCTCGTCGCCGGAATCGTCTTCCTCTTCCTGGCGCCGTCGGCCGCGGTCTGGGTCTGCGTGGGCGTTCCGCTCGTGATCCTCGGCGTGATCGCACTGATCCCGGAGGTGGGGCTCACCATCAACTTCGTGTCGACGATGGCCTTCGTGATCGTGCTGGGGATGCTCGTCGACGACGCCGTCGTCGTCGCGGAGAAGATCCTGCTGCGCCGACAGGAGGGCCTGAAGCCCACGGAAGCCGCGATCTCCGGCACGATGGCCGTGGCGCGTCCCGTGATCGCGTCGGCCGCGACGACGCTCCTCGCGTTCCTGCCGATGCTCGCGATCGGCGGCATGCCGTCGAAGCTGATCTGGCAGGTCCCGGTCGTCGTCAGCCTGGCGCTCGCACTCTCGCTCCTCGAGAGCTTCCTGATCCTGCCGCCCCACATGTCGATGGTCCGTTCGGACGCAATGCCGCGACCGAAGCGGAAGTTCATGCTCGATCTCGAAGAGCGGTACCGCCGCGCGCTCCACGACGTCCTCCCCAGGCGCGGGCGCGTGGTCGCGGTCTTCAGCGCGATCTTCCTCTTCATCGCCCTGGTCATCGCCCCGCGAATGCAGTTCGAGTTCTTCCCCCAGGAGTCGGCGCCGGGCTTTTCGCTCAAGGTGCGGATGCCGGCGGGTACGCCGATCGAGCAGACCGAGGCCGTGTCGGACATGATCCTCGCGCAGATCCCGCCGCTCATGGGCGAGGACCTGATCGCGATCACGTCGCGGGTCGGTCACATGGAATCGGAAGGCTTCGACCGGGAGTACGGATCCTCGGAGAACGAGGCGGTGCTCTCGATGCATCTCGACCTCGACAAGAAGCGGATGACCGCGGCCCAGTGGATGGCGGAGCTCGAGCCGCACGTGCGGGCGCCCATCGAAGCCGAGCTCATCTACGAGGCGAAGGTGGATGGCCCGCCCGGACTCGAGCCGGTGAGCGTCTTCGTCAAGGCGAACGACGACGCCGTCCGCCGGCAGACGGCGCTCGCCCTCGTCGAGTTCCTGGAAGGGCTCGGCGGCGTCACGAACCTCTCGGTCGACGAGAAGCTCGGCATGCGCCAGATCGATCTGAACCCCGATCCCGAGCGTCTCGCGCGCAACGGACTCGACGCCCACGACCTGGGGCTCACGCTCAAGGCCGCCTACTACGGACTGATCGCTTCCGAGATTCGTGATCTCGAGGAGTCGACGGACATCCGTGTCGCCTTCGAGCCGTCGTCGCGCCGCTCGATCGACGCGCTGCTCGACACCCAGGTGCGCAACTCCCGGGGCGAGCTCGTGCTGCTGCGTGACGTCGTCGACCCGATCGAGATCCCCGCGGTCGCGCGGATCCAGCACCGCGACGGCCTGCGCGCCGTCTCGGTCACCGGCGGGATCGACCCGAACGCGGGCGTCACGGCGACGACGATCGCCGAAGCGATCGAGACGGAGTTCCTGCCCCGCTACGCCGGGCGCAGCGACATCGAGCTCGAGATTTCCGGCGAAGTCGTCCAGTCGCGCCGCGCGGTGGGCGACCTGGGCTTCGTCGCGATCGCGGTCTTCCTCGGGATCGGCGCGGTCATCGCGATCATGCTCGGCTCGTTCCTCGAAGCCTTCTTCGTGATCGCGGTGGTTCCCTTCGCGGCGATGTCCGTGATCCTGACGTTCTGGGCCCACGGCATGCACTTCTCGCTGCTGCCGCTGATCGGTACGATCGGTCTCTCCGGTGTCGTCGTGAACGCATCGATCGTGATGGTCGACTCCGTCCACCAGGCGCAACACAGGCTCGACCGGAGCGCCTCCGAGGAGGAGCGCTTCGACGTGGTGGTCGAGGCGTTCGTGACGCGACTGCGGCCGGTGCTCGTGACGAGCCTGTCGACCTTCGGCGGCGTCCTGCCCACGGCCTACGGGTTCGGCGGCTACGACGCGGTCATGTCGCCTATGTCGCTCGCTCTCGGGTGGGGACTCGCATTGACCTCCGGCGTCACGCTCTTCCTCGTGCCTGCGCTCTACGTCTCTGCGAACGACATCAACCGCCAGATCGACGTCTGGCGCCGCGGGCGAAGGCCCGAGCTCGGGGTGGCCGAGGCGGCGGAGCTCGGGGGCGACGGTCCGGAGGAGGCGGCCGCATGAGTTCGTCGAGGGACGAGTCGATCGGGCGGCCGCCGAGGATCGAGCCGGACCCGATGCCCGAGGGCGCGCCGCGCATCCTCGGCACCGTGAAACGTCACCCGCACCTGCTCGAGCCGATGCTCGGCTTCTCGTCGGCCCTCGCGGCCGGGGCGCTCCCGCGGCGCGCGTCCGAGATCCTCGCGCTGCGGGCCGCCTGGAACTGCCGTTCGGCCTTCGAGTGGGCGCATCACACGCGGTACGGACTCGATGCGGGGCTGTCCCAGGAAGAGATCGATCGCCTGGCCGGCGGCGATCCGGACGTGGGCTGGGACGAAGGCGACGCTGCGCTCGTGCGCGCCGCGGACGAGCTCCATGCGGGGCAGGACGTGGCCGACGCGACCTGGGCGCGGCTGGCGCAGGACTGGGACGAGGGGCAGCTCGTCGAGATCCCCTTCGTGGTCGGCCAGTACACGATGCTCTCGATGGTGGCGAAGGCGACGGGCGTCCCGGTCGATCCCGTCCAGCCCCGGTTTCCCGGCGAAGACTGAGCGCGAACCTTCCTGCGCCCGGCCTGCCGCTCGCGTGCTCGATGGAACGCGGCGGACCTGCTCGATCGGACGCCCCATTTCCGGGGCCGCGCGTCAAGCACGGCTCGAGGGGGGCGATGAGCAGGAGAGCGTGTGCGACGGGCGCGCACGGAGAAGCGTTCGACCGGGGAGGGCGCGGTGGACATCGGATTCGTCGCGAGCGTGCTCGGGGCCGTGGAGCCGGTCGGCGCTCCGGGGACGCCGCCGTCGGTCCGAGAGCGCGGTTCCGCCCGTCCCGGGGCCGTGGGCGAAGCGGAGGCCACCTCTTCGGCATTCGGTCCGGGCGTCGCGGTCTCGCTCTCCGCGGAGGCGCAGTCCCTCGTCGGCCCGGGCGCTCCGGCGAAGTCGTCCTCCGGTGACGGGTCCCGAGCGGACGCCGAGGCGCGGAAGGAGCTCGCAGCGGAAGCCGGGCCCCGGGGCGGATCCGGCCGTCCCGGCGAGCTGACCGACGACGAGCAGGAAGAGGTCACGCGGCTCGAGCAGCGCGACGCCGAGGTCCGCGCCCACGAGAACGCCCACAAGGCCGCGGCGGGACAGCACGCGCGGGGCGGTCCGACCTATGAGTTCGAGCGCGGGCCGGACGGCCGGCGCTATGCGGTCGGTGGTGAGGTCCAGATCGACACGTCGCCGGTCCCGAACGATCCGGACGCGACGATCCTCAAGATGCGCCAGGTGCGCCGGGCCGCCCTCGCGCCGGCGGAGCCGTCGCCGCAGGATCGCCGGGTCGCCTCCGAAGCCTCCCAGCAGGAGTCGGCGGCGAGGCGCGAGAAGCTCGCGCAGCAGCAGGCAGAGGGCGGCGCCCGCAAGTCGGACGCCTACTCGCGCGCTTCGGAGCGCCCGCTGGGCGGCGTGCTCGACCTGACCGCCTAGCGCGCCCGCAGGATCGACCGAGGGCCGATCAGCCGCCCATCTTCTTGAGGTCGGCCAGGACGCCCTTGGCGACCGCCTTGAGCGTCTCGAAGACGCCTTCGCCGGTCGTCGCGCAGGCCTCGAACTCGGGGGCGCCCATCGGGTTCAGGAGCCGCTGGAGCTCTTCGAGGGGCGCCGCGTTCGGGAGGTCGCGCTTGTTGTACTGGATGACGTAGGGAACCTTGTCGAGCTCGTAGCCCTGCTCCTTCAGGTTCACCTTGAGATTGTCGAGGCTCTCGAGGTTCGCCTCCATCCGCTCGACCTGGCTGTCGGCGACGAAGACGACGCCGTCGACGCCCTTCAGGATCAGCTTGCGGCTCGCGTCGTAGAAGACCTGACCCGGGACCGTGTAGAGGTGGAAGCGGGTCTTGAAGCCGCGGATCTCACCGAGGGCGAGGGGCAGGAAGTCGAAGAAGAGCGTGCGCTCGGTCTCGGTCGCGAGGGAGATCATCTTGCCCTTCACGTCCGGATTCGTCTTCTGATAGATGTGCTGCAGGTTCGTCGTCTTTCCACACAGGCCGGGGCCGTAGTAGACGATCTTGCAGTTGATCTCTCTCGAGCTGTAGTTGATGAACGACATGGGGTGGTGTCCGTGTTAGGCGGTCGAGAGTTCAGTCGCTATCGCGCCGGCGGCGCACGACTGAGCCTTCGGCTCAGTCGTTGAACAAGTTGTCGATGTCGTCGTCCGTGATCTCGGCGAACGGCGACGAGGCGCTGTGCGCCTCGGTCTCGGCCTTCTTCTTCACTTCCTCGAAGAGCTTCGCGAGCTCGGCGCCGGCCTTCTTGACGCGAAGGCGGACGAGGCCGAGGGAGCTGCGCTCGTCGAAGACGACGACCAGGATCATGCGGTCGCCGACCAGGGTCATGTGCAGGTTGTCCCGCTGGCCCTGGTGGAAATGGATCGGGAACTCTTCCTCGCCCACGATCTTGGCGAGGCCACCCGTCGCGGCGACGCAGCCGGCGGTCAGGCTGGCGAGGCTGGTGCTGTCGATGCCCTGCATCTCGCCGGCTTCGCCCACGAGCTGACCGGCCTTGTCGACCACGAAGACGCCCTTCGCGTTGGCGTCTCGGACCAGCTTTTGGATGATCGCGAGGACTCGGTCGAAGTCCTCCTGCTGCATCACGAGCTGGGATTCCATCATCGGCAGTTGCCTCTGTAAACGTCCGGGAAATGGACCCTTTTTGGCAGCTTACCCCGCGTGGGGAGGGGCCGCCAAATGCGAGCCGGCACACACCGATCCCGCGTCTGTTCCTGATTCGGCCGGCGTTTCCGGTGGCTTTAGGGCACGGGCGTGGTTTTGCGGCCGCAGCGGGCGATTTCGTTCTGCAAGCGGCGTCGCGCGCCCGGCGTCGCCGGGCCGGATTGCTCGCCCGTTGCCGATCGGGTGAGTCGCCGCGGGGCGCTCCGGGGTCGGGCGGTGCTAGTCCCCGATCGAGCGCCGGTTCTCGATCGCGCGACTGACCGTCACGTGGTCGGCGTACTCGATGTCGCCGCCGAGGGGCATGCCGTAGGCGATGCGCGAGACCTGGACATGGGCGCCGCGCAGGCGGTCGGCCAGGAAGTGGGCGGTCGCATCGCCCTCCGCCGTCGGGTTCGTCGCGAGCACCACTTCCTTCACGCCGTCCTGGGCGACCCGGCGCTCCAGCTCACCGACGCGGAGCGTCTCGGGTCCCATCCCGTCGATCGGAGACAGCGCCCCGCCCAGCACGTGATAGAGGCCGCGGAAGCCGCCGCTGCGCTCGATGGCGGCCATGTCCGCGGGCTCCTCGACGACGCAGACGACGGTCCGGTCGCGGTCCGGGTGGGCGCAGACGGGACACGGCGTCCGGTCCGAGAGGGTGAAGCAGGTCTCGCAGACGACGGTGTCGCGCTGGAGCCGCGCGATCGACTCGGCGAGCTCGCGGGACAGATCCTCCGGCGCGCTGAGCAGGAAGTAGGCGAGGCGGGTCGCGGATTTCTCGCCGATCCCGGGGAGTCGCTTCAGGCTCTCGACCAGGCGGTCCATGGCGGGCGACGACGACATCAGGCACCCCCTCCAGAGGTGAAGCCTCCTCCCGGCGTGCCGGGCATCCCGGGCAGGTTCGGGAGCCCCGCGAGCATCCCGCTCTGGAAGCGGGTCATCTCCTGGGCGACGGCTTCCTGGGCCTTCGTGAGGGCGGCGTTCACCGCGGCCGCCGTGAGGTCCTGGATCATGTCGCGATCCTTGTGCTCGATCAGGACGGGTTCGATCTCGACCGAGAGGACGCGGAACGCCCCCGAGACCGTCGCCGTGACCATGCCGCCGCCGGCGCTCGCTTCGTAGCGGCGTCGCGCGAGCTCGGCCTGGAGCTCTCCGAGCTTCGACTGCATCTCC
Organism: bacterium; assembly: GCA_024742285.1. NCBI lineage: Bacteria > bacterium. The sequence continues at coordinate 88,040 of JANSYR010000012.1, forward strand.
TGCGCGCGCTCGAGCGCCTGCTTCATCTCGTTGGGATCCACTTCGTCTCCTGGGGCCGGGCGTTCTCCGGGTCTGGCCCGAGTCTAGTCGCCGCGGCCGCCGCGGCCCGTATTCGCGCCGAGGGGGCGGATCTCGACGATCTCCGCCTTGAGGATCTCGATCGCGAGGTTCACCGGCTCGCTGTTCAGCGCCTCCTGGCGCTGACGCCGCTCCTGCTCCCGGGACTCGCGACTCTGCTCGCGGGCGGCGTTCGCCGTCGCGATCTCGACGGTGATCTTCGTGGGCTTGCCGAAGAGCCGGGTCGCGAGGGCTTCGAGATCCGGCTGGCGTGCGCGGAGCCGCTCGACGTGGAAGGCGGCATCGGCACCGATCCGGATCACGTTGCCCTCGATCCCGACGAGGGTCGTCCCGTCGAGGCTTGCGAACTTCGAACGGTCGAGCTCGAGCGCCTTCGTCTTGAAGCGATCGAAGATCGTGGCGGGTGGGGCGCCGCCTCCGATCGTGGGCGGCGTGCCGGGAGGGACGGACGCCGCCGAGGTCCGATGGGCGGTGGCGTCGACGCCGGGGTCGTCGTCGAAACGGGCGGGCTCGACCGGCGTCTCGCGGGGGCCGTCGAACGCCTCGTCGGGATCGACCGCCCGGGGCGCGTCCGTACGAGCCGGCATGGGCGGACGCGCCGGCGGCTTGGATTCAGTGGGCGCCGGTGGCGCGCTGGCGGCTGGGCCGGCCGCTGGCGGTGGGTCGAAGCCTTCGGCATCCGCATCGGCATCGGCGCTGGACGCACGGGTTCCGTTTCCAGGACCCGTCGTCGGTTCCGGGGCGCGCCGCCGCGGGCCCCGATCCGAGACGCGGCCGCCTCCGGCTCCTCCGCCACCTCCACCGCCGCCACCGCCGGACGGGACACCGCCTGCGGCGAGCCGTCGCTCGAGCTGGTCGAGGCGGGCGAGGAGCTGGCCGACGTCGTCGCCCGCGGGCATCGTCGCGAGCCGGATCACCGCCATCTCGAGGACCGCCGTCGGCTGGGGCGCCCAGGAGAGGTCTTCGATCTCGCGAACGAGGGCCCGGAACATCCTGCGCAGGCGCGCGGGCTCGGTCCGTCCGGCGAGCTCGATCAGCTCGGCGCGCTCCTCGTCGGTCCCCTCGAAGAGGCCTTCGCCTTCCGGGGCGACCCGGAGCACGACGAGATCACGCAGGAACTCCAGCAGGGCGTCCGCGACGCGGCGCGCCTCCGACCCCCCGCTGGTCGCCTTCGTCACGTGCTCGAGGGCCCTGGCGACGTCGCCTTCGATGCACGAGAGGGCGATCTCGCGGAGCACGCGGCGGTCGACGAGGTCGAGGACGTCGGCCACGACTTCGTCGGTGATCTCGGCGACCCCGTCCTGACCGCTGGAATAGGCCACGATCTGGTCGAGGAGCGTCTGCGCGTCGCGCATCGATCCGTCGCCCTCGCGCGCGATCATCGCGACGGCGGAAGGGGAGATTGCGATGCCTTCGGATTCACAGATCTCGGCCAGGCGTTCGCCGACGGTCGAGAGCGCGATCCGGCGCAGGTCGTGGCGCTGGCAGCGGGACAGCACGGTGAAGGGGATCTTCTCGGGGTTCGTCGTCGCGAACACGAAGAGGCTGCGCGGCGGCGGCTCCTCGAGGGTCTTGAGCAGCGCGTTGAACGCCGGCCCCGAGAGCATGTGGACCTCGTCCACGATGAAGATCCGGTACTTGCCGGGGGCGGCGGCGTAGCGGATCGACTCGATGACCTCGCGCATGTCGTCGACGCCGGTCCGGCTCGCCGCGTCGATCTCCTGGACGTCGGTCGAGCGTCCCTCGGTGATCTCGGTACACGGCGGGCAGCTGCCGCAGGGCTCGACGGTCGGCCCCTTCTCGCAGTTCAGGCAGCGTGCGATCAGCCGCGCGAGGGTCGTCTTGCCGACGCCGCGCGGGCCGGTCAGCAGCATCGCGTGCGGAATCCGGTCGCTCCGGATCGCGTTCCGCAGCGCGGTGGTGACGTGCGCCTGCCCCGACACCTCGTCGAAGCTCTGCGGCCGCCATTTCCGCGCGATGACCTGGTAGCTCAAGGGGCGATCCGTCGTCGTGAGGGCTGGGAGGTCCAACGACGCTGAGGGATTTCGATCGGGATTGGCGCCCGATCGGGACGCGACGTCGTCACTTCCCGATCGGCGTCGCCTGAGCGGCACGTCGCCTCGCAGGCGGCCAAGCCGCACCCCTTACGCACAGAGCATTGACCGCAGGGCGGTCCACTCGCAGCCAGGCCCTGCTACGGCTGCTTCCTTCCGGACCTGACCGGGTTCACAGGATCCCGAACTCGAACGGGACCCTGCGGTCAACGCTCGGTGCGAACCGGGAAAGTACCGGTGGCGGAGAGCGGATTCAATCGTGTCGGAATCGGGCCCGAGACGCCCGGACCCGGCTAGTATCGCGGGATCCGATCGGATCAGGAGGAAGTGCGATGGCGGCGAGCGAAACCCCGGACCGGCGCGAGGACGAGGCGCGGCTGCGCGACACGGCCTTCCGCTACGCGCGCATGATGGACCGCATGTCCTTCGACGACCTGCCCACGGTCTTCGCGGAGGACGGGGTGCTCTCGGGTCCCGGTTACGAGATGACGGGACACGACGAGCTCCGCACCGGGCTCCAGAGCCTCGACCAGTTCGAGGCGACCCTGCACGGCGTCCTCAACACCTACTTCGAGATCGACGGCGATCGGGCGAAGGGCGAGGTCTACTGCGTCGCGAACCACGTGCACCAGATCGACGGGATCCCCTTCAAGCTCGACATGGGCATCCGCTACGAGGACGACTACACGCGCAAGGGCGACCTCTGGGTGATCCAGCGGCGCTTCTTCAACATGGTCTGGGAGACCGACACGCCCATGCGGGTCTCGGCGGACGGGAAGCCCCTGGCCTCCGCCTAGTCTGCGCGCCCGATCCCCGCGTCCTCGGACTCCGTCCGGAGTCGTGGCAGCGCCTCGGCGAAGGCGTCGAGGGAGTCCATTCGCCAGGTTGCCGCCTCGAAGCGCGGATCGCCCTGATGGGCCGCCTCCGGGATCGCGACGCAGCGCATCCCCGCGGCCATCGCACTCGCGACGCCGTTCGCCGAGTCCTCGATCGCGATCGCGCCCCGGGCATCCACGCCCATCTCGTGCAGGGTGGAGCGATAGACGTCCGGGTGGGGCTTGCCGAGCGTCTCGTGCTCGGCGGACCGGCAGACCTCGAAGCGCGAACCCAGTCCGAAGGTGTCGAGCGTCGCCTCGATCAGCCGCATCGGGGACGAAGAGGCGAGTCCCAGCCGCCACCCCTCCGCCTCTGCGGCGCCGAGGGCCGCTTCGACGCCGGCGATCGGTCGTGCCTCCGCTCGGATCACGGTCTCCATTTCGTCGATGATCGCGGTCGCGACCTCGTCCACCGACGGCGGTGTCCAGGATCGATGGTCGATCCAGTACTCGACGGCCTCGTCGATCCGCAGGCCCATCGTCCGGACGCAGTCCGACTCCTCGAGCGCGAGCCCATAGCGGCCGAAGCAGGCCACCTCGGCCCTGCGCCAGAGCGGCTCCGAGTCGACGAGGACACCGTCCATGTCGAAGACCAGGGCGCGCCCGCGCGGGTCCGGTTCGGCGTCGCGCGTCACGCCAGGGCGGCGCCGTCGATCCGGATTTCCTCGCCGCTGATGTGGAGGGCGTCCGGCGAGGCGAGGAAGAGGATCAGGTCGGCCACCCGTTCGGGTCCGGTCGGACCGTGGAGCGAGGCCAGGCGGTTCAGCAGTTCGAAGTCGGCGCCTTCGGGCATCCGGGTCGGTTTCGTCATGCCCGTATCGATGGACGCCGGGGCGATCGAGTTCGCTCGAAGTCCGCGATCGGCGTACTCGACCGCGATCGCACGGGTGAAGGCGTGGATGGCCCCCTTCGAGGCGCTGTAGGCGGCGCCGTAGGCGAGTCCCGCGAGGCCGGCGGTCGAGCCGATGTTCACGATCGACCCCTTCGTCTCGAGCAGGTGCGGAATCGCGGCCCGGGTCATCAGGAACGTACCGTCGAGGTTGACCGAGAGGATCTTTCGCCACGCGGCGAATTCCATCTCGTCGGTTCGGGAGTAGGCGATGACGCCGGCGTTGTTGCAGAGCGTGTCGAGCTTGCCGTAGGTCTCGACGCAGGCGGCGACGCTGTCGTTCGCCTGGGCCTCGTCGGCGATGTCGGCGACCCGTGATTCGATGCGACCGCCGCTCGCGGCGGCGATCTCGCTCGCGGCCTTGACCGTCTCCTCGAGGCCCGTCGCGACCACGTCGGTCACGAATACGTTCGCGCCTTCGGCTGCGAGCTTCAGGGTCGCGGCGCGACCGATCCCGGAGGCGCCTCCCGTGATCAGCAGGACCTGGTCGGTGAATCGCGGCATGTCGGCTCCTCGTGTGGGCGGCCGAACGTCGCACGGGCGCGAAAGGGCGGCAAGCGCCGCCGATCTAGCGCCAACCGCGCGGGTTGCGCTCGTCTTCCTGGACACGCGCTTCGAAGGCGGCGGCCATCCGGGCCATCACTTCCGGATGGCGCGTGCTCACGTCCCAGCTCTCGCTCGGATCCTGGTCGAGGTCGAAGAGCCAGGGGCCCCAATCGGCGTTCGCAGAGAATCGTTCCGTTCCGCCCGCGCGGACGCCGCGCCGGCGGTGGTATTTGAAGCGCGCGTCGCGCACCGCGTCGAGTCCGCCGCCATTCCCGCCCTGGGTCATCCCGTAGTAGTAGAGAAGGCGATCGCCGGCAGGCGCCGCGTCGAAGAGGTGAGCGCCGACGTCCTCGCCGTCGAGCAGGCGGTCCGGCGGCGTCGGGAGGGCGAGGAGCGAGAGGAGCGTCGGAACCAGGTCGACCCCCCCGATCGGGGCGTCGCTCTCGCGACCCGGGGCGATCCGTGACGGCCAGTGGACGACGAAGGGGACGCGCTGGCCGCCTTCCCAGGTCTGGTTCTTGCGACCCCGGTTCATCCCGGGACTGCCCTCGTACCAGGGGCCATTGTCCGAGGTCGCGATCACGATCGTGTCCTCGAGCAGCCCGCGGCGTTCGAGGACGTCGACGATCCGGCCGACGGAGTCGTCGAGGCCTTCGACGACGTCGCCGTAGAGCCCGGCGTCCGAACGTCCGCGATCCTCTTCCGGTCGGAAGAGAGGGATGTGTGGGAAGTTGTGGGCGAAGTAGAGGAAGAAGGGGCGGTCGTGGTCCCGATCGAGGAACTCGACGGCCGCGTCTTCGTAGACCCGCTTCATCCGCGTCTGGTCGAAGGGCGCTTCGTGCAAGAGCGCTTCGCCGCGGTAGATGGCGAAGGGGGTCATGTCGTTGCTGTAGAGCGCACCCAGATAGGTGTCGAACCCGCGGTCGAGGGGAAGCGAGGGCGAGCGATCTCCGAGATGCCACTTGCCGACCATCCCGGTCTCGTAGCCCGCTGCGGAGAGGATCTCGGGCAGCAGGATCTCCTCCTCGGCGACGCGCGTGGCGGGGGCGCCCTGGGCCCGGAGCGCCCATTCCATGGGGTGGCCGGTCGGAAAGGCGACCACGTTCAGGAGCGCTCGCTCGGGATACCGACCCGTCAACAGGCCGACGCGCGAGGAGGTGCAGACCGGGGAAGGGGCGTAGTAGTTCTCGAGTCGGAGGCCGCCCGCCGCGAGGCGATCGAGATGGGGGGTCGCGATCGACTCGGCCCCGTAGGCGCCGAGATCGCCGTAGCCGAGGTCGTCGAACAGGATCAGCACGAGGTTGGGTCGGTCGCCGGCGGCGCTCGGCGCATCGGCGGAATCGGTCGCGATCGCTTCCAGGTAGCGCGCCTTCGCCAGGGCGTGCTCGGCATCATCGGCACTCGCGTACGCGGCGATCCGAACGACGAGGAGCCCGAGCCAGAGGAGCCCGGCGACGATTCCGAGGAGCGCCAGGCCGCCGAGGCCACGAACGAGCAGCGACAGGAGACGGCGCATCGGGCCTAGCGACTCGCCGTTCGGGGCGTGCCTTCGCACTCGGTCTTCCGCGGGTCCCCCGCCCAGGCGACGGCGTTGCGCAGCAACGTCTTCGTATAGTCCCGGGCGTAGGCCTCGGCCCAGTGGCCCATCGCGGTGTAGACCGCGCGACCTCGATCGACGCAGCGCGACCAGACGATCGGGTGGTCGCCCATCGAGATGTCGACCTCCTGGCCCATGCCGCGGATCCAGGGCGAATAGGTCGACTCGTCGACGGTCAGGAGCACGTGGTAGCCGGCTTCCCGGGCGCCCCGATCCCAGGAGTACCACTCCTCGGCGTGTACGAAGTCCGCGGGCAACCCCGTGGTGACTGGATGCTGCGGGTCCTCGACGACCACTCGCGCCTCCTGGGTCTGGGGGCCGAGGATGTGACCGAGGTAGGTCCCTGTCTTGAGCGTTTCCTCGTACCAGGTCCACTCGGCGTGGGAACCGTCCCCGGCCGCGTGGATGCCGAGCCAGCCGCCGCCTTCCTCGAGCCACCGCCGGAACGCCGCGTCCTGCGCGTCGCTCGCGTGGTCGCCGCTGGCGCTCGCGAAGACGACGACGTCGAAGCGGTCGAGGATCGTGGAATCGAAGACGGCGCTGTTCTCGGTGTGGAAGACGGCCCAGTCCGCGTCAGTCGCGAGCTCGTCGAAGAGGTCGTGCGAGGCCGCGATCCCCTCCGTATGGCGGAACTGGTTCGTCTTCGAGTAGACGAGGACGCGGAGGTTCGCGTTCGCGCCGAAGTCGGCCGCGAGCACCGGCGGCGTCGTCTCGTGGGCGTGGCTCGGGAAGAGGATGCCCCAGGCGCCGATCCACCAGACGAAGAGCAATGCGCCCACGACGGCGAGAGCGACGAGGCTGGCGAGTCCGAGACCGATCTTCTTCACGAGGCTCATGGGGGCTCCTCCGCGACCGCGAATCGGGGAGACGATAAGGCAGATCGGTCGGCTTCGTGTGCTCGCCTCGTGGGTCTCGCCAGCTACCGTTGCCTCGTTCGGTCGAGGAGATGGGGTGAGCGATCACGACGCGGAAAGTGGAGCACGAGCGAGGCGATGGGCCGGCCTCCTCGCGTCTCTGGCCACGGGCGTCGGGTGCGTTTCCTGCGGTGGCGACGCTCCGGACGCGGCGGCATTCGAGCGGGCGCGGGAGCGGGCCGCGCCCGCCGAGCGGGAGTGGCGCAGCTATCTGGGTGGGCTCGAGTCGAGACAGTGGTCGCCCCTCGACGAGATCGACCGCTCGAACGTCCACCTCCTCGAGCGCGCCTGGATCCATCGGTCGGGGGAGCCCGCCTCGAGCGGCCTGCAGATGCAGGTGAACCCGATCGTCGTCGGCGGCGTGCTCTACGGGGTCTCGCCGAACCTCGTGCTCTTCGCGATCGACGCCTCGACCGGGGAGACACTCTGGCGTTTCGATCCGGGGACGGGATCGTGGCTCGCGAGCTCGAGTCGCGGAGTCGCGAGCTGGCGGAGCGGGGACGACGAGCGGATCGTGTTCGGGGCGAAGAGCTTCCTCTACTCGATCGATGCGAAGACCGGTCGGCCGGTGGAGTCGTTCGGCGAGGGCGGTCGGATCGATCTCCGCGAAGGCCTCGGGCGCGACGTCTCCGCGGACATGATGGGCGTGACCGTGACGACGCCGGCGACGATCTTCGAGGACCTGATCCTGGTCGGCGGGCGGGTGAACGAGATGGAGGGGGCGCCGCCGGGCACGGTGCGCGCGTTCGATGCGAGAACGGGCGCGCTTCGCTGGGCCTTTCATACGATTCCCCGGCCCGGGGAATTCGGGTACGAGACCTGGCCCGCCGACGCCTGGAAGACCGCGGGCGGTGCGAACGCCTGGGCCGGGATCACCGTCGATGCTTCACGGGGCCTCGCCTTCGTCCCGACCGGGTCGGCCACGCCCGACTTCGACGGCAGCGACCGCCTGGGCGACAACCTCTTCGCGAACACGTTGCTCGCGCTCGATGCGCGGACCGGAGAGCGCGTCTGGCACCAGCAGCTGGTGCGCCACGATCTGTGGGATCGCGACCTTCCGTCTCCGCCCAACCTGGTCGAGCTCGAACGGGACGGCGTCGTCGTGCCCGCGGTCGCGCAGACCACGAAGCAGGGGCACACCTATGTGTTCCATCGCGAGACGGGAGAGCCGCTCTTCCCGATCCGCGAGGAGCCGGTCCAGCCGACCCCGATCGAGGGCGAGGTGACGGCCCGGTCCCAGCCGATTCCCATCGCTCCGCCGCCCTTCGCACGCCAGTCGCTCACGGCGGAGACCGTGAGCGACCGCACGCCCGAGATCGCTTCGGCCCTCCGAGAGCGCCTGGCCTCGATGCGATCCGGTGGACTCTACGTTCCGCCCAGCACCGAAGGCTCGATCCTCGTCCCCGGGATCGACGGCGGGGCCGAGTGGGGGGGCGCCGCCTGGGACGCGTCGACCGGGACGCTCTACGTCAATGCGAATCAGGTCGCGTCGATCCTGCAGCTGGTGGAGACCGCCGGCGAGACCGAGCTGACGGATACCGCCTATCTGGGACTCTGCGCCGGCTGTCATGGGCTCGACCTGAAGGGGGACGGCGCCTCGATTCCCTCGTTGATCGGGGTTCGCGACCGGATGGGCTTCCTCGAGTTCCACCGGATCCTGCGCGACGGGCGAGGGCGCATGCCGCCGGTCGCAGGGTTCATGCCCTGGTGGCAGCGCTACCCCGCGGCCTGGCTGCTCTACCGACTCGACGAGGAGGACGCACCGATCCATTGGGCGGAGCGCGAGGGCGAACGGCACGTGACGAGCGCGGGCTACCAGGACTTCACCGATCCCGACGGACTCCCCGGCTCCAAGCCGCCCTGGGGCACGCTGACTGCGATCGATCTCGCTGGTGGGAAGCTCCGCTGGCAGATCCCGCTCGGGGACTACCCCGAGATCCTCGCCGAAGGCAAGAGCGGGCTCGGGGCGGCGAACTACGGTGGGCCGGTCGTGACCGCGGGCGGTCTGCTCTTCATCGCCGCGACACCGGACCGGAAGCTCCGCGCCTACGACAAGGAGGACGGGACGCTCCTCTGGGAGGACACGCTTCCCTTCGGTGGGTACGCCACGCCTGCGGTCTACGAAGCGGACGGTCGACAGTTCGTGGTGGTCGCGGCAGGTGGCGGGAAGTTTCGCCAGGCCTCGGGCGACGCCTACGTGGCCTACGCGCTGCCGCGCTAGGCGCGCTCTTCATGTTAGGCGTGAAGGAATCGTTAGGCGCGGGCCTGCTCGGCGTCGGGTCCGGCCGGCCGCCAGCAGGGCAGGTGGAACCCGTCCTTGCCGGGGACGATTTCGAGGGCGACCGCCTCTCCCGAGACGGGTTCGCGAGCGCCGAGCCAGCCGCCGATCAGGAGCAGGTCGTCCTGTGCGTCGAGGCGGACCTGGACGACGGTGTAGGGCACGGCCTCGCGAAGGGCGGGAGCGAAGGCCTGGTGGGTCCGGACCCAGCTGGCGACGGTGCCGGCCCCGTCGAGGGTCTCCCAGCGCGCGTCGAAGGACCGGCATCGGTTGCAGATTTCGCGCGCCGGCCAACGCAGGGCGCCACAGGCGGAGCAACGCTGGAGCCGGAACTCGCCGGCCGCGAGCGCGTCCCACCAGGGGCGCGAGTCGCGATCCGGCGTGGGCGGGAAGGGGAGGAACGCGTCGCTCATGCGTCCCTCCGCAGGATCAGCGCCGAGGCGTTTCCGGCGACGTAGCCCGGCTGGGCCGTGGAGAGTCCGATCTCGGCGCCTTCGACCTGGCGCGCGCCGGCCTCGCCGCGGAGCTGGGACACGCACTCGTAGACGTGATTCAGCCCGTGGACGTAGCCCTCCGAGAGGAAGCCGCCGTGGGTGTTCACCGGGAGCGCGCCGTCCGATCGCGTCGCGCCGCTCTCGACGAAGGGGCCGCCCTCTCCCTTGGGACAGAAGCCGTAGTCCTCGAGCTGCACGATCACCGAGTAGGTGAAGCAGTCGTAGAGCTGGGCGACGTCGATGTCCTGCTGTCCGACGCCCGCCATCTCGAAGAGCCGAGGGGCCAGGTCGGCCGCCGACGTCGTCGTCGTGTCCGGCTGTTGGTTCGAGTACAGCGTCTGGCCGCCGCCCCAGGCGGCTCCGCTGATCGAGACGGGGTGCTTCTTCAGGTCCCGCGCGCGCTCGGGGGTCGTCAGCAGGATCGCGACCGCCCCGTCGGTCTCGAGGCAGCAATCGAGCAGGCGGAAAGGCTCGACGACGGGTCGCGACGCGAGATGGTCGGCGAGCTCGATCGGCGCGCGCATCATCGCGCGCTCGTTCTTCGCCGCGTTCGCCCGCTGCTGGACGGCGACGTGGCCGAGCTGTTCCTCGGTCGTGCCGTAGCGCTCCATGTGGGCGCGCGCCGCCATCGCGAACTGCTGGGGGGGCACGAAGTAGCCGTAAGGCGCCTGGTACTGGGTCTCGACGGCGTCGACGAGCGGGCGTCCCGTTCCGCCCATGCGGAACTCGGAGCGGGCGTTGAGCGCGCGGTAGCAGACGACGGTTTCCGCGACGCCGGCGGCGATGGCGAGGGCCGCCTGTCCTACGACCGCGTGGGAGACGCTGCCGCCGCCGAACTGGTCGACGAAGTAGCGGGGGTCGCGGAGGCCGAGGGACTGGGCGACCACCGCCGGGAGCACCGAATCGCCGACCCGGTAGGTCGCGATCCCGTCGAGGGCGTCCGGCGGGAGCCCCGCGTCGTCGAGCGCGGCCATGATCGCGCGCGTCGCGAGGGTGAGGGTGCTGACGCCCGAGTCCTTCGAGTAGGGCGTGCAACCGATCCCGGCGATCGCGACCCGGTCGCGCAACGTCAAGGACTAGCCCCGCTCGTCGCGGAAGCGCTTCGGCTTCGGGCTCGACTTGATCTGCGTGAGATCGTCGAGGGCGCCCGGCGCGTGGACCTCGACGCCGAACTTCACGCCGATCTTCTCTTTCAGGAGCTGTTCGAGTTGTTCACGGATCCCGTCGTGCTCGCTCGTGGGACGTTCCGTCGTGGCCATCACGACCATCTCGTCGCGGTTGTTCTCGCGCACGGCCCGCACGAAGTAGTCCTCGGTCACGGCCTCGTGGGTCATCACGATCTCGCCGAGCGCCTCGGGCCAGACGTTGACCCCCCGCAGCTTGACCATGTTGTCTCCACGTCCGGAGAACGGCCCCATTCTGCGCTGCCAGCTCCCGCAAGCGCAGCGCTCCGGCGGATGAAGAAAGGACAGGTCCATGATGTTGTATCGGAACTGCGGGCTGCCGGTCTTGTAGAGCTCGGTCACGACGAGGGAGCCGAGCTCGCCGTCGGGGAGGGGCTCGCCCGTGTCGACGTCGACGACCTGGACGATGAAGGCGTCCTCCTGGATGTGGAGGCCCTGTCTCGCGGGGCACTCCGTCGCGATCCACTGGACTTCGTGGAAGCCGTAGGACTGGTAGTTGGGGACGCCGAAGGTGGCTTCGAGCAGCTCCCGGTCGCCGATGTTCGGGAGTGCGCAGAGCTTCAGGTCCTCTTTCGGGTCGAGGCCCATCTCCCGCGCCTTGTCCGCCAGGCGGAGGAGATAGTCACCGGTCGTGAGGATCGCCTTCGCGCCGTACTGGACGGCGAGCTCGATCTGGCGCTGGCTGCTCGTCACGGTTCCGGTCCCGGTCGTGAGGACGACGCAGTTCAGCCAGTTGTAGAGCGCCTCGTCCATCGAGAAGGCGCCGTTGTGGGTCGAGTAGGCCCAGGCGTTGACGACCGTGTCGCCGGGCCGGATGCCCTGCATGTAGAGGGCCCGTGCGGTCAGGATCGAGCCCGCCATGCGATCCCAGGTCGTGTAGAGGGTCGGTCGCGACGTGCCCGTCGTCCCACCGGACATGAAGACCCGCATCGGCTCCCGGTAGGCATCCGTCGGGAGCACGCCCTGGTAGTCGCCGAGCGGCGGGTGGGCCTCGATGCTCTTGCGGATGTCGTCGACCGAATAGGTCGGGATCCGGTCGAGGTCGGCGAGGCTCTGGATCGAACGCGGGTCGAAGCCGGCGGCGTCCCAGCGACGCTGGAAGAAGGGCACGCGATAGGCGCGCAGGGCGCGGTCCTGGACGCGGGCGAGCTGTTTCGCCTCGATCCGCTCGCGGTCCTCGAGCCAGGTCGACTCGAAGTATTCCGGCGGCGGCGGGTACATCCGCGTCAATGCGTCGTAGTCGACGGCTTCGTGAGGTCGGCGGATTCCCTGCGGCATTCGATGACTCCCTGACCGCGAGTGACTCGCGGGCGGTTTGCAGGTTCGCACCCGCCGACCCGATCCCGCAAGGACCGCCGCCGGTCAGTTGATCGCGCCGTCGTTCTTGAGTCGCGTGATCTCGTCCCAATCGAGGCCGAGCTCGAGCAGGAGCTCCTCGGTGTGCTGACCCGCTTCGGGGGCCGGGGTCGGTTGGTTGGGTGTCTCGCCGAACTGGACCGGATTGCCGACGAGCCGGAAGCGCCCACCGGAGGGTCGGTCGAGCTCCGCCACGTATCCGTTGGCCCGGGCCTGGGGATCGTTCGCGACTTCGAGGCTGTCCTGCGCGACTTCCCAGACCGCCTCGAGTCCCGAGAGCCGCGTGCGCCAGGTCGCGAGGTCGTTGCTTCCGAAGAGTTCGTCGAGCTCGGCGATCAACGCCTCGCCGTTCGCTTCGAACGGTTCGTCGCTCGAGAAGCGCGGATCGTCCAGCCAGTCCGCGCGCCCGACGGCCCGCGCGAACGCGGGCCACTGGTGGAAGCCCTGGAGGAGTCCCAGCGCGATCCAACGCGCGTCGGCGGTTCGATAGGTCCCGGCCAGGGGATTGAAACGCGGTGCACGCGGCATCCGCGGAGAAGGCGCGCCAGCGTCCATCGCGCCCGAGATCGCCGAGGCCATCGACCACATCCCCATGCCGAGGAGCGAGAGATCGACCGTCGTGCCCCGACCGGTCCGTTCGCGCGCGAGGAGGGCGGCAGCGATGCCCCCGGCGAGGACGAGTCCCGCGGTCCCGTCGCCGAACGCGCCGCTCGGCATCGGCGCGGGACGCGCGGCGTCCTCGATCGTCGCGCCGTGCTGCGCCCCCGAGCGCGCCCAGAACGTCGCGTGGTCGAAGCCGCCCCGGTCCCGTTCGTCCCCGCGCTCTCCGAGGCCGGTTCCGCGGGCGTAGACGAGATGGGGGTGGTCGCGCAGCACGGTCTCGGCTTCGAGTCGCAGTCGCGCGCGGGAAGCGGGGAGCAGGTTCGTGATCAGGACGTCCGCATCGGCGAGCAGGCGGTCGAGGAGGGCGCGCCCCTCGGCGTTCGCGAGGTCGAGTCCGAGGCTCCGCTTGCTGCGGTTCGCGTGCTCCCACGCGTAGTTGACCCGGGCGCCGGTCGGGCGGTCCGCGGTTCGGCGGAGTCCGCGATAGGCGTCGCCGCGGACGGGATGCTCGATCTTGACCACGTCGGCGCCCCATTCGGCCAACACGCCCGCGCCGACCGGGACGAAGACGAACTGGGCGACCTCGATCACGCGGATGCCCGCGAGAACGCCCGGCATGCTAGGCGAGCTCCCCGATCCGCGGGAAGAAGCGCGCCGCGTTGCCCCCCATGAGCGCCGATGCGATCTCGTCCTCGAGGCCCAGGGCGTCGAGCTGGGCCAGGGCATGACGATGGCCGACGGTGGGGAAGCTGGTCCCGAACATCGTCTTCCGTCGCCCCGGGCCGCGGATGAAGTCGACCAGCGCAGCGTGCCAGCGCTTCGGCGGAAGCGACGCGGTTCCCAGGTAGACGTTCGAGAACTTGAGGGCCATCGCGACCGCCTCCTCGACCCAGGGCCAGCCCGTGTGCGAGAGGAGGAAGTTCACTTCCGGAAAGTAGAGAGCCGGACGATCGATGCCGATCGGGTGTCCGCAGGCGGAGGCCATGCGGCCTCCGGAGGTGCCCGCCTGCATCACGAAGGGGAGGCCCGTCTCGTGGGCGAGCGTGTAGTAGGGGTAGTACTCGGGGGCGTCGAAGGGCAGGTCGAAGCTGTGGGTGTGGGTGTGGATCGCGACGACCCAGGGCTTCGCGGCCATCTGCCTGGCGCGGTCGAGTCCTTCGGTCCCCTCCCGCGGGTCGATGCTCCACTGGGCGACGAAGCGACCCGGGTACTTCGAGGCGAGGGGCTCGATCTCCTCGACGCGGGTCGCGAATCCTTCGAAGTCGGTCACGCCGGCGTGGGGCGGGACGTCGCAGACCGGCAGGACGAGGGTCTGCAGACCGATCTCGTCCATCCGCGCGATCATGGTCTCCGGGTCGCAGAACGCGTCCTCGGGGTCGCTGCGCACCTTGAGCGGGATGCCCTGGGCTTCGAGGCTCGCATTCCAGAGCGCCTCGCGATCCGGTAGGAACGCGTTGGTCCACGAGTCGATCATGCCCGCGCGATCAGTCATCTCGGATTCCTTCTTCGGTTGGGAACCCGGACAGAGTAGGCGCCCGCGCCGTGCGCGGGCACCCCACTGGTCAGGCGCTCTCGGGCGTGTACTTCACGTGCATGTGCTGGACGCTCCGCACGAGGGCCGACTCGCCGAGCTCGGGACCGTCCGTCGCGTACTCCATGTCCGGAAGACGTCGCAGCAGCTCTTCGAGGGCGACCCGCAGCTCCATGCGGGCGAGGTTCGCGCCGAGGCAGAAGTGGTTGCCGATCCCGAAGGCGAGGTGCTGCGGCTTGCGGTCGATGTCGAACGTCTCCGGGTTCTCGAACTCGTTCTCGTCCCGGTTCGCGGAGCCGTAGATCATCAGGATCTTCTCGCCCTGCTTGATCGGCACGCCGCCGAGCTCGGTGTCCTGCGTGGCCGTCCGCTGGAACGAGAGGACCGGCGAGATCAGACGCAGCATCTCCTCGATGGCGGCGGGGATCAACGACGGGTCCTCGACGAGCCGCTGTCTCGCTTCCGGATTCTCGATCAGGAGCTGCATGCCCCCGGAGAGACCGTTCCGGGTGGTCTCGTTGCCCGCGACCATGAGCAGGATGCTCATCTTGATGAGCTCGTCGTTGTTCATCGCGCGGTGGTCCTCGCCGCGGTCGTAGACCTCGTCGACGGAGTCGTCGCGATTCTCGTGCTCGACCAGGAAGCCCTCGTCCTTCGCCTGGACGAGGATGCTGATCAGGTCGTCCTTGGGCACGGCGCGGCGGCTCTCGATGATCTCGGTCACGTAGGTCATGTATTCCAACGCGGCCTTGCCCGAGGCGGCGACGATCTCCGGCTTGTCGAGGTTGCCCTGGGCGCTGATCATCGCGTCGCTCCACTGGTGGAAGCGCTCGCGGTCCTCGCGGCGAATGCCGATCATTTCGGCGATCAGGATCAGCGGCAGCGGGACGGCGATGTCCTCGACGAAATCGCACTCGCCCTTGCTGGCGATCGCGTCGATCGCCTCGTCCGTGATCTGCTTGAAGACCTCTTCCCACTTGCGAACCATGCGCGGGGTGAAGCCCCGGTTGATCAGGCCGCGCATCTCGCCGTGACGCGGCTCGTCCTCGTCGATCATGCCGATCTTGGCGTTGATCCGGCCCGGCAGGACACCTTCGCCCGAACAGAAGAGCTGGCTGTTCTTCGAGGCGTGTACGACGTCCGCGAAACGCGTGACGACGTACGCACCCGTCTTCTCGCTCCAATAGACCGGCGCATTCGCGCGAAGCCAGCGGGTTCGCTCGGGCATGTCCTCGTTCCAGGCATGGGCCTGGCTGAAATCGATGTCGATGTTGGTCTCGTCGAAGCGGGTGGTCATGATCAGGGGGGCTCCTTGGACGGGGCTCGTGAGTGCTCGAGAACGTTGGAATCGGGTCAGCGCGGCCGAAGGGTCTCGATCGCGAAGTCGGAGGCGGCGTGGAGGCCTTCCTCGACCGGGAAGTCGGGGTTGGCCAGCCAGCTCGTGATCGCCGAATTGAGCATTCCGACGATCATCTGGCTCAAGAAGGGCGCGGGATGGTCGTCGCGCACGCAGCCCTCCTTCTGGCCGTCGGCGAGCAGGTCGACGAAGGGCTCGAAGAGGCGCTCGAGGTAGGGGTGGGGTCCGGCCGGGGTTCCGTCGAGCCGGATGAACTCGAGCAGCGTCTCTCGCGCCGGGTCGCGATTCTCGCTGATGTCCTTGGCTGCCCGATCGATGAAGCGCCGCAGCCGCAGGATCGCGTCCCCCTCGCCGACGAGACTCTCGACGGTCATGGCGTGGAGGTGATCGACCACCTCCGCGGTCATCAACGAGAGGAGCGCCTGCTTGCTGTGGAAGTGGTTGAAGAACGTGGCCGGGGCGACGTCCGCCGTGTGAGCGATCTCGTCGACGGTCGTCGCGTCGAAGCCCTGCTTCGCGAAGAGCTCGCGGGCGGCGGCGTAGATGCGGGCGCGGACCTCGAGCTTCTTGCGCTCTCGGCGTCCCAGGGGCGCGGTCGGCGTCAGCGACATTCGGGCTCTCCTCGCATTCGGCGCTTCACGGCGCTGGAGTCTCCTCCATGGGTAGAGTTCGGTCAATACTTGGAGTCGGCTCTTAATTTAGTGGGCCCTCCACGATAAAACGTAACGAAAGCAGTAGCTTGTGCGCAGATGAAGCGCATCGGGGACTGTGCGAACGCGTTCGCGGAGACGGAAATCCGATCATGATACCCGCGGGGCGACACGCCAGACGATCTTCGCCTGCACCGGGCGCGTCCTGCGGAGCCGGCGGCCTCGGCCGCTAGTCCGCGGTCGTCGGCTCGTTCGAGACCTCGCCGGCCAGGCCGATCGCGTAGCGCGCGGCGATCTCCGGCGCGCGGAGTCGCGCGATCAGCGGGAGCGGTGCGACCCGGTAGAGCGTCACCCGAAGCTTCGGTTCCGGCTCGCCCAGGAACGAGTCGAAACGAACGAAGCCGATGCTCGCCTCGAGGAAATCCGGTGCCTCGATCCGATACTCGGTCGAGGTCTGCAGCTCGGCGTGGGCGCCGGAGCCCGCGATCACCGTGAGCGAAGGCGCTGCGCCGGGAACCGCGGAAGGGATCGCACCGAGGACGTGAACGTGTCCCGCTACGTAGGCGTGTACCGGGATCCCGGCGTCCCGCGCGGCGTTCCGGACCATGCCCGAGAGCTGGGGGTGGCCCGTGATCGGCGGACGGTGTCCGACGATCACGCGGAACGGGCCCCGTGCCCGCCGGAGCGCGTCCGCGAGGGCTGCGGTCTCGGCGTCGCCCCAGGGCGACTCGGAGACGACGAAGATCAGGCTCAGACCGCCCGGCAGCTCGCGAACCGCCGGGGCGTCCGTCGTCGGCACCTCCCAGTTCGTGAGGAGCTGCGGAACGCGCGTTCGCTGGAGGTCCGGACTCTCCGCGGCCCGTACGTCGTGGTTGCCGATCACGGCGTAGAGCGGCGGCGGGTCGGGGGGCGGCTCGCACGCTCCGCCGAGCGCCGATTGGAGCTCGGGTGAGGGACGCACGAACGCGCAGTAGGGAAGGGCCACGTTCTCGACGACCCGCGGCAGGACCTCTTCCTCGGTCAAGCCGTCGGGATAGAAGTTGTCGCCGAGAAGGACGAAGGCGTCGGTGGGGAAAGCCTCGTGGACGCGTGCGAGCGCGTGACCAACGGCGAGCTGGGGCTCGAACAGGAACGGCAGAGCGCCCCAGGGTTCGCCCGTATCGCCGACCGCGAGAAAGGACCCGTTCGGATGCGGACGCGGAGCCGGATCGGAGGGCGAGCAAGCGCCGAGGGCCGCGAACGCGGCGGACGCGGCGAGCACGAGTCGGATCGTCGACCGCGAAGTCGACCGGGAGAGGGAAGCGAACACCGTCGCGTCGAGCCTTCGGGGAGTTCGGGGGCAGCGTTGGCGAGTCTAGCCGATCGACGGGGTCCAGCGTCGGGGGAGCGGCGACGCACCCGCTCGAGCCAAAAGTGCGGGCGCTTCGCGTGATAGGCTCTCCAAATGGCGATTCCTCGAGGCGGACGACGGATGCGGATCGGCGCGTTCCTCTCGGGAACCGGTGGGAACATGGGTTCCTGGCGTCATCCGGACGCGGTCCTCGACGGCGCGATCAACTACGACCACTACGTGTCGATGACCCGGCGCGCGGAGGCGGCGAAGCTCGACTTCGTGTTCTTCGGGGACGGGCTCTACATCTCCGAGAAGTCCCACCCGAATTTCCTGACACGCTTCGAGCCTCTGACGCTCCTCGCCGCGCTCGCGCCGGTGACGTCGCATATCGGACTCGTCGCGACGCTCTCGACCACCTACAGCGAGCCCTTCAACGTCGCCCGTCAGTTCGGGACGATCGATCTCCTCTCGAAGGGGCGCG
Organism: bacterium; assembly: GCA_024742285.1. Lineage (NCBI taxonomy): Bacteria > bacterium. The sequence goes on from JANSYR010000012.1 coordinate 106,260, forward strand.
CGGGCTGGAACATCGTGACGTCGCCCCTCGAAGGGACCGCCGCGAACTACGGGCGCTCGGACCACCCGGACCACGATCTCCGCTACCGGATGGCGAACGAGTTCGTGGACGTGACCGAGGGGCTGTGGCGGTCGTGGGAGGAGGGGGCCTTCGTCCGCGACCGCGAGAGCGGTCGATTCATCGACGCGTCGAAGATGCACGCGCTCGACCACCGCGGCGAGTTCTACTCCGTCGCCGGTCCGCTCAACCTGACGCGCTCGGCGCAGGGGCAGCCGATCCTCTTCCAGGCCGGGGCCTCGGAAGCCGGTCGGAGCTTCGCGGCGGCGCGGGCCGACGCGATCTTCAGCGTGTCGCCGACCGTCGAGACGGCCAAGCAGTTTCGCGCCGACATCCGGGCACGCGCTGCGAAAAATGGGCGCCCTCCGGAGTCGGTGCTGATCCTGAACGACGTCGGCCCCGTCGTCGGCCGGACGACGGCGGAGGCCGAGGAGAAGTTCCGCGCAATCGGCGAGCTCGTGGACGTGGACACGGCCCTCGCCTACCTGGGGCGCTTCTTCCAGGACATCGACTGGTCGGGATACGACCTCGACGCGCCCTTCCCGGACCTCGGCGATACCGGCCACGGCGGTTGGCAGAGCGCCTCCGACGGGATCAAGAAGCGCGCCGAGAAGGAAGGCATGACGCTTCGCGAGGTCGCCCTCGCGACGACGACGCCCCGCCATCCCTTCATCGGGACCGCCGTCGAGATCGCCGACACGATGCAGGCCTGGTTCGAGGCCGACGCGGTCGACGGTTTCATGCTCGACTGCCCGGTCCTGCCGACCGGCCTCGACGAGTTCGCCGACGAGGTCGTCCCGATCCTGGTCGAGCGGGGGCTCTTTCGCCGCGACTACGAGACGGACACCCTACGCGGGAACCTCGGGCTGGCCTAGAGCCCGGGGCGGCCTCGACCGGGCTGCGTTCGTGCCTCCGGGCGGCTCCGATTTCGGGCGCCCTGGCCGGAAGTTGCGGCGGGCGGGGGAGACTCGGCACACTCCAGCGTGAACCTGCCCGAGCGCCCGGATCTGCGATCCGCGAGGAGCCCCCCATCTATGGCCGCCGAAGCAACTCTCGACAACGATGTCCGGCCGGACGCCCAGCCGACGCCGGATCCCGCCGCGATGCGTGAATTCGCCGCGAAGCTCGACCGCGCGAACATGAAGAAGATCGGGGCGCTCCACTTCGCCATGGTCATGGGGGCGCTCACGCTATGGGGCGCGGCGGAAGCCTGGGCGCAGACGACGGGCTGGGTGATCGCCGGCGTCGCCGCGGTCGCCAACGCCGTGATCGCCGGGACGGTGATCGCGTCGACCCTCCACGAGTGGGGCCACTTCGCGGGCGCGCGCCTCTCGGACGCACCGTCGCCGGTGCTGGATTCGCCACGCAACCACTACTTCATGTTCGATTTCAAGATGGCGGACGCGGACGTGCGCCAGTTCACCTGGATGAGCTGGGGCGGGATCCTCGTGCCGTGGGTGCTCGTGCTCGGCGCGCTGATCCTGATTCCCGTCGGGCTGACCAGCGGCGCGGCGCTGGTCGCGACCCTCGTCGCCAAGGCGACCGCGGCGAGTCACTTCGAGGTGCCGATCGTGCGCGACGCCAACGACTGCGGCGATCACAACGCCGCCTTCGGACGGGGGATCGCCGGTGGTCTCGACAAGAGCGGCCGCGTCGGGAACCTGACGGGACTCGCGGTCTTCGTGCTGCTCGTCCTCATCTTCTAGGCCCGCAGAGGAATGCGCGGCCGGGTGCGCGGTGGGTGGAGGAGACGACGATGACCGAAGCCGATGCGACCGAAGAGAAGGAACGTGGCGCGGCCGTCACGATTCCGCCGCCGGTCATCCCCGTCGTGATGCTGGCTCTGGGCGTCGCCGTCGAAACCTTCGCGGCCCCGCTCGGTGCGGCGCCCGTTGGCCTGGCGCGCTGGGGCGGCGGCCTCGCGCTCACGGCATTCGGCATCGTGCTGCTCGCCGCCGCTGCCGGGCTCTTCCGGAAGACGGGACAGGATCCGAAGCCCTGGGAGCCGGCTCCGGAGCTGATCGTCGAAGGGATCTATCTCTACACGCGCAACCCGATGTACGTGGCGTTCGGCGCGCTCCAGGCGGGGCTCGGCATGCTGCTCGGGAGCTATCTCCCCGGGCTGCTCGTCCCCGTCTCGTGGTGGATCATCTACCACATCGCGATCCAGCACGAGGAGGTCTATCTCCTCGAGAAGTTCGGCGCAGACTACGAGGCCTACCTGGGCCGCGTTCGGCGCTGGCTCTAGCTCGAGCCCGACCCACGTCCGATCTGAAATCGATCGGGCTGGAGGCCCTCGGTGGGGAGTACCCGGACCACACGACGATCGAGTTCGCGCGCCTGTGCTCGGACGTGATCGATGGATTCCAGGTGCCGCAGGGATTCGGGGACGCACCCCGTTGCTCGCCGTCGCCCCTTTGAAGGATCCGAGGTGACCCATGTCCGATTCCACGCGTGATTTCGAGATCGTCTTGTGGGGCGCGAGCGGCTTCACCGGCAAGCTCACCGCCGAGTACCTGCTCCGGAAGCACGGCGCGGCCGGCGATCTCCGTTGGGCAATCGGCGGACGCAATCGCGAGAAGCTCGAGCGGGTGCGCCGGGAGCTCGCCGACGAGACTGGCGTCGATTGCGAAGCGCTGCCGATCCTCGTCGGCGACAGCGACGACGCGGCGGCCCTCGAAGCGATCGCCCGCCGGACGAAGGTCGTCTGTACGACGGTCGGTCCCTACGCGAAGTACGGATCGAAGCTGGTCGAGGCCTGCGCGAAGACCGGGACCGACTATTGCGACCTGACCGGCGAGGTCCACTGGATGGCGCGCATGATCGAGGCCCACGCCGACGCGGCGGAGGCGAGCGGCGCGCGGATCGTGTTCACGACCGGCTTCGACTGCATCCCCTCGGATCTCGGCGTGTTCTTCCTCCAGCGCGAGACGATCGCGCGCCACGGCACGCCGGCCTCGCAGGTCCAGCTCCGGGTGAAGGGATTCAGCGGAGGGGCGAGTGGCGGCACGATCGCGAGCATGCTGACGATGCTCGAGGAGGCAGGCCGCGACTCCGAGGTCATGCGGGTGATGAACGAGCCCTACTCGCTCAATCCGAAGGACCGGCAGACCGGGCCCGATTCCCCGGAGCGGTTCACGCCGAGCTATGACGAGGCGTTCGGACAATGGGTCGCGCCCTTCGTGATGGCGGGGATCAACACGAAGGTCGTCCGTCGTTCGAACGCGCTGCTCGGCTTTCGCTACGGCGAGGACTTCCGATACGACGAAGCCATGTTGATGGGGGCCGGACCGGCGGGGATGGCGAAGGCCTCGGCAACGAGCTTCGGCTCGGCAGCGACGATGGGCATGATGGCGATCGGCCCGATCCGGCGACTCGTCTCCGGGCGGCTGCCGCAGCCCGGCGACGGCCCGACGAAGGCGCAGCGCGAGAAGGGCTACTTCGACCTCCGGCTGCGCGGGACGACCCCGGACGGCCGCGTCGTGAACGCGCGCGTCCGCGGCGACCGCGACCCGGGCTACGGCTCGACCGCGAAGATGCTCGCGGAGAGCGCGCTCTGCCTGGCGCGCGACACGCTCGACTCGCCCGGCGGGATGCACACGCCGGCGAGCGCGATGGGGGAGGCGCTGCTCGCGCGGATGCCCGATGCCGGGGTGACCTTCGAGGTCGTGGGCTGACCGCTCCGGCGCGATCTCAGCGCAGCACGACCGGCATCGCGACGTGACGATGCCAGCCGGGCCAGTTCGCGAGCTCCAGGGTGCCCGGGTCGCGGCCGAAGCGCGCTTCCGGAAAGCGCTCGAAGAGGCGTCGCAGGCCGATGCGCGCCTCCATCAAGGCGAGCTGTTTGCCCAGGCAGAAGTGGGCGCCGAATCCGAAACCCAGGTGCGGATTGGGCGAGCGGGTCTCGTCGAAGCGGAGCGGATCGTCGAACGCGGCGGGGTCGCGATTGGCCGCACCGAGCATCGGCATGATCATCGTCCCCCGCGCGATCCGCGTCCCGGCGATCTCGAGGTCTTCCATCGGACGGACCGGCTTCGTGCCGAGCACGGGGCCCTGGAGCCGAACGAGCTCTTCCATCGCCCCGGGCCATCGGTCGGGGTCGCCCTCGACTCGTGCGCGCACGTCCGGTGACTCGAGCCAGAAGCGGATGCCGTTCGTGATCAGGTGCTCGGTCGTCTCGAGGCCGGCGATGATCAGGAGGAAGACCATCGCGACGAGCTCGTCGGTCGTCAGCCGGTCGCCGTCCTCCTCGGCCTCGATCAACGCGGAGAGCAGATCGTCCGAAGGCTGCTTGCGTTTGCGCTCGATCAGCTCGCGAATGAAGGCGCCGACCCGCCGGAGATCCCAGAGCATCGTCTTGACGATGCGAGGGCCGCTCAAGCCTCTCGACAGGATGGTGAGCCCGCTCTCCATCTCCACGGCTTCTTCGGGCCGGATCCCGACCAGCTCGGCGATCACCTTCATCGGCACCCAGCGCGCGTAGTCCTCGAGCAGGTCGATCTCCCGACCGGGGTCTCGATCGCACTTCGCCTCGAGCGAGTCGAGGAGGCTCGATGAGATCGCTTCGACCCGTGGCTCGAAGGCGGCGACGCGTCGGGCGGTGAAGGCCTGATTGACGAGGTTGCGGTGGCGGCGGTGTTCCGGTTCGTCCTCGTAGATCATGCTCGTGGTGAGCGCGGCGATCGCCTTCGGGAGGGGGATCGGGAGCGCGCCTCCGCTCGATCGGCCGAGGGAGCGCGCGCGATTCCGGACGAAGCGCGGATCCGTCAGGACGAAGCGGCAGTCCTCGTAGCGGGAGACGAGCTTGAGCCGCATGAGGCTGACCCGGCCGTCCGCGACGGGGGACTCGTCCCGGAGGCGCGCGTACCAGGCCTCCTTGTGGTGGAGGAAGTCCCTCGACGCGAGGTCGATCGGACGATCGAGGCGGAGTGCGGGCGTGATCTCGGCGGCGGCGGCCATGTTCGGCCCTCCGGCTGGTGCGCGTCGATAGAATCGCATAGCCCCGGCCTCATGACCCACGGTACGCGCGGACCGTCGATGCCTCGCGATGATCGCCTGGTATCGTTCTCGCTCACCCTCCGGAGGCCCGCACCCATGCCCTTCGAGATCCGCCCCGCCACCGCGGCGCTCGGCGCCGAGATCCTTGGAGTCGACCTCGCTTCCCTCGACGACGCCGGCCTGGCCGAGGTCCGGAAGCTCTGGATGGACTACAAGGTGCTCTTCTTTCGCGACCAGGACCTCACGATCGAGGAGCACATCGCCTTCGGGCGCCGCTTCGGGGAGCTCGAGCGCCATCCCTTCGCGCCGGACCTTCCGGAGCATCCCGAGATCGTCCACATCACGTCGACCGAGGAACGCCCCTACGCCGCGAACATGTGGCACAGCGACGTGACCTGGCGGAAGGCCCCGTCCCTCGGATCGATCCTGCGCGGGCGCGTCATTCCTCCGGTCGGCGGCGACACCTGCTTTGCCAACGCGGTGATGGCGTACGAGCGTCTCTCGCCTGCGTGGAAGGAGCGGATCGACGGCCTGACCGCGTCCCACGACTACATGAACGTCTTCGGTCGGAGCGTGCCCGAGGAGAAGAAGGCCGAGATGCGCGAGAAGTATCCGGTCCAGCACCACCCGGTCGTGCGCACCCATCCGGAGACCGGCGAGAAGGCGATCTACACGAACTGCAGCTTCGTGACCCATGTCGACGGGGTCGACGCCGAGGAGAGCAAGGCGATCCTCGACCATCTCGAGCGGGCGATCATGAGTCCGAACGTCCAGTGCCGCTTCCGCTGGGAGAAGGATTCGATCGCGATGTGGGACAACCGCTGTACGCAGCACTTCGCGACCAACGACTTCTGGCCCGAAGAGCGGCGGATGGAACGGGTCACGATCGTCGGCGACCAGCCGTACTAGGGCGCTTCCGCGGGAACCATTCGCACGATCTGGCCTCCGCTCTCGTGCTCGAGGAGCAGGAGGACGTGGCCCTGCGCGTCGACCTCGACGTCGCGGATGCGCGCGAGGTCGCGAACGAGGAGCTCCGTTCGGACGTGGCGATCGTCCTCGATCAGGACGCGGAAGAGGTCGCTGCCCTTGAGTGAGCCGACGAGGAAGGCCCCCTGCCAGTCGGAGAACGCGTCGCCTTCGTAGATCACGAAGCTCGAGATCGCGGGGGAGGGCGTGATGTCGACGATGGGCTGTACGATCGAGGTGAGGTCGAGCTCGATCCCCAGGATGTTCCCGTACTCGACCGGCGTGCCGTCGTAGTCCTGTCCGAGGGAGTAGAGGGGCCAGCCGTAGTTGCGGCCGGGGCGGAGCAGATTGATCTCGTCGCCGCCGCGTGGGCCCATCTCGGCCTCCCAGAGCTTGCCGGTCTCCGGCTCGAACTCGAGGCCCTGGGGGCTCCGGTGGCCGTAGGTCCAGATCGCCGGGATCACGCCTTCGACGTCCACGAAGGGGTTGTCGCGAGGGATCCGCCCGTCGTCGTGGAGTCGCAGGACCTTCCCGTAGGGCTTGCCGAGATCCTGGACGCCGTCGAAGTTGGAGAGACCCTTGATGCCGATGCTCATGAAGACGTAGCCGGCGGGATCGAAGGCGATCCGCCCCCCGGAGCCGAGATCGGGGGTCACGGTGTAGTGCTCGGGGTCCGCCTGCCAGATCGTCTCTTCGTCGACCCAGGCGCCGTCGCGGATCCGGCCGCGGATCAGCTTGTTCATCGAGACCGGGAGCGGCGTCGCGCGACTGACGGCGTTGCAGTCCTCGCAGCGGTCGGTGTAGTGGAGGTAGACCCAGCCGTTGTTCTCGAAGTCGGGGTGGAGGTCGACGTCCAGCAGCCAGCCGAGTCCGAGCGGGAGCGAGACGAGCTCGAGCCCATGGTCGTGGCCGCGCGGGGTGTCGCGCACGACCGTCCGGTCGCCGTCCGGGTGGACGAGGACGAGGCCGCCCGTCTTCTCGGTCATCAGGATGTCGCCGTTCGGGAGCGGCGCGATCGAGAACGGGAGCGGCGCGAGGCCGTCCGCGACGACCTCCAGGCGATAGGCGTGCGCCTCGGTCTCGACGACCTGAGTCGGAACGGCGAGCTCCGTGTCGGTCTCCATGTCGAGGAAGCGCTGGCCGTCGCGGCGCTCGGCGACGTAGAGGGCGATGCTCTTGATCTCGTCCTCGTCGAGGACGGCCCCCCACGGCGGCATGCCCTTCGCGGCGTAGCCGTCGCGGATGCTCGCGATCAGGTCGGGCATCGTGTCGCCGTGGACGAGCGGTCGTCCGGCCAGGGGCGGCCCCTGGGCCGCGCCCTCGAGATTCGAGCCGTGGCACACCGCGCAGTTGTCGGTGTAGAGGTGCTCGATCGGATCCCGCTGCGAGAATCGCCAGACGAGGAACGCGCCCGAGGCGGCGACCGCGACGAGAACGGCGAGGAGGCCACCGACGATCCAGAGCACGCGTTTCAGCATCGGGTTCCCAGACTCGAAGGGGAGGAGCGGATTCGAGAGTATCGGACATCGTCCGACCGCGGCGAAGGCTGAAGCGCGTCGTTCGTCCAGCGCAAGGGCGGCTCGGGGGGCGTCGGCGGCGGGGCGAAGCGCCTCGTGCTCACTACACTGCGAGGGCGAAGGAACCCTCCCGGAAGGCGCCCATGGAAACCGTGCGACCCGAGTCCGTCGGCCTGTCGAGCGAACAGCTCGCCCACGTCGACCGCCACCTGAAAGAGAACTACGTCGATCCCGGCAAGATTCCCGGCTGCCAGGTCCTGGTGTTCCGCCGCGGCGGACTCGCCCATCACAGCGTGCTCGGAAAGGCGGACCTCGAACGCGGAACCGCCGCCGCCGAGGACACGATCTACCGCATCTATTCCATGACGAAGCCGATCACCTCGGTGGCGCTCATGCAGCTCCACGAGGAGGCGCGCTTCTCGCTCTCGGATCCCGTCCATCGCTACATCCCCGAGTTCCGGGACCTGCGCGTCTACGAACAGGGTGTGTATCCGCACTACGTGACGGTGCCCTGCGAGCGGCCGATGACGATCCGGGACCTGCTCACCCACCAGTCGGGCCTGACCTACGGGTTCATGGCGCGGACGAACGTCGACGCCGGGTACCGCAAGGCAGGGATCGGGGACAAGAAGCGGAGCGCGACCCTCGAGGAAATGACGACCGACCTCGCCGCGCTGCCGCTCGAGTTCTCGCCGGGGACGGCCTGGAACTACTCCGTCTCGACCGACGTCTGCGGTCGTCTCGTCGAGGTCCTCTCGGGCCAGTCGCTGGACGCCTATTTTCGCGAGCGGATCCTCGACCCCCTCGGCATGGCAGACACCGGCTTCAGCGTGCCCGATGCGGACCTCCCGCGCTTCGCCGCGAACTACGAGCGGCGGCGGAACAAGACGCTTCGCCTCGTCGACGACCCGCTCGACAGCGAGTACAAGGAAGGCGTGACGCTCCTGTCGGGCGGCGGCGGCCTCGTCTCGACCGCGGCGGACTACCTCCGTTTCTGCCGCATGCTGCTCGGGGGTGGGACGCTCGACGGAACGCGCATCCTCGGCCGGAAGACCCTCGATCTGATGACCCGCAATCATCTTCCGGAGGGACGTGACCTGACCGAAACGAGCATCGGCTCCTTCGCCGAGACGCCCTACGAGGGGACGGGCTTCGGCCTCGGTTTCTCGGTCATCCTCGATACCGTGCGGGGGCAGAACGTGGGCACGCCCGGCGAGTTCGCCTGGGGCGGCGCGGCCAGCACGGTCTTCTGGGTGGACCCCGTGGAAGACCTCACGGTCGTGTTCCTGACCCAGCTCATGCCTTCCCGGACCTTCGATTTCCGCGGGCAGCTCAAGTCGATCGTCTACGGCGCCCTGCTGAACGACTGAGCGGGACCCGCCGTCCCGTGCGCTGGCCCGGCCCCGGTTCAGCGCCGCCCGGGCCGCCCCGCGCGCAGGACGGGGGAGGGCGAATCGTCGCGTCGGCCGGCCTCGGAGTGACGCGCGGTTCGGCCGGCATTGCCGACGAAGGCCCCCGCATCTGATACCCCTCTCTTTCGCGCGCGCCGCTCCCGGCGCGACTCCGCCGGGCTGGATCCGATTCTCCCGGCCAGCACAGGCGACCGGACCGACGCCGAGCGACCCCGCTCCGCATCTCCCGGCGCTCCGCATCGCCCGGAAAGGAGACCCCCGAGATGGCCGTCATCCTCAGCGAAGAGCAGCTGATGCTGCGCGAGAGCGCGCAGACCTTCCTCGCAGACCAATCCCCCGTCACCCGGATGCGCGAGCTCCGCGATGCTTTCGACGAGAAGGGCTACACGCCCGAGATCTGGCGTCAGATGGCCGACCTCGGCTGGCTGGGCATCCTGCTCGACGAAGACCACGGCGGGAGCGGGATGGGCGTCGCCGACCTCGGCGTCGTGCTGTGGGAATGCGGCAGGGTGCTCGCCCCCGAGCCGCTTCTCTCGACGTTGCTGCTCGGCGCCAACGCCGTCCGACTGAGCGGCAACGAGCCGCTCCAGAAGGACGTGTTGCCGGCGGTCGCGGAAGGGGACCGGATCGTCGCCTTCGCCCTCGAGGAGACGGGCCGCTTCGATCCCTACGGTGTGGCGACGAAGGTCGAGGGCGGCGCGATCAGCGGCACGAAGCTTCACGTGCTCGATGCCCACGTGGCCGACCAGATCGTCGTCGTCGCGCGGACGGCCGGTGCGGTCGGCGATCGGGACGGTCTCGCGCTCTATCTCGTCGACGCGAGCGCCTCGGGCGTGACGATCACGCGCAACAACCGCGTGGACGGACGGAACGTCGCGCAGGTGGAGTTCGACGGCGTCGAGGTCGGGGCGGATCGCCTGCTCGGCAACGCAGACCTCCTCGATCGGGTGATCGACCAGGCGACGGTCGGTCTGGCTGCGGAGATGCTGGGGACGGCGGAAGAAGCCTTCGAGCGGACGCTGCAGTACCTGAAGGACCGCGAGCAGTTCGGCGAGAAGATCGGGACGTTCCAGGCGCTCCGACACCGCGCCGCCGAGATGTTCTCCGAGCTCGAGTTCGCTCGCTCGATCGTGCGCGACGCCCTCTCGGCCGTCGACGAGGGACGCGAGGACGCGGCCCAGTGCGTGAGCGCGGCGAAGGCCCAGGCCAGCAAGGCCGGTCGACTGATCGGCGCCGAAGCGATCCAGATGCACGGTGGGATCGGCATGACCGACGAAGAGGAGATCGGTCTCTTCTTCAAGCGACTCAAGGCCGCCGAGCTCAGCCTCGGTGACGAGACCTATCACCAGCGCCGCTTCGCGACGCTGCAGGGCTACTAGACCCGGTAAAGAAGAGGAGCACTCCGATGGCAGACCTCGAAGCGTTCAAGGAAGAAGTCCGCGCGATCATCGCAGAGCACCTCCCCGAGGAGCTCCGCGTCGGCAATCGCCCCGACCTCCCCAAGGAGCCCCTCGGCAAGTGGATCAGCGTGATGGCCGACCACGGCTGGATCACGCCGGATTGGCCGAAGGAGTACGGCGGTGGCGGCCTCGATCGCAAGCACACCGCGGCGCTCAAGGCGGAGCTCAAGAAGGTGCGCGCGCCGGTCGTCAGCAGCTTCGGCGTGTCGATGCTCGGTCCGACGCTGCTCGAGTACGGGACCGAGGAACAGAAGCAGGAGTTCCTGCCGAAGATCTCGAAGCACACGATGCGATGGTGTCAGGGCTTCAGCGAGCCCGGCTCGGGCTCCGACCTCGCGAGCCTGCAGTGCCGCGCGGAGAAGGAAGGCGACGAGTACGTCATCACGGGTCAGAAGATCTGGACGACCGGCGCCGATCGCGCCGATTGGATCTTCTGCCTCGTCCGGACCGATTTCGACGCGCCGAAGCACGAGGGCATCAGCTTCATCCTCTTCCCGATGCACCAGGACGGCGTCGAGGTGGCGCCGCTCACGCTGATCGACGGCTCCGCGCACTTCTCGCAGGTCTTCTTCGACAACGCCCGGGCCAAGGCGGAGCACGTCGTGGGTCCGCTGAACGGCGGATGGACGGTGGCCAAGCGCCTCCTCCAGCACGAGCGGAGCACGGACGGCTCGAGCGACGGCGGGATCGGTGGCGCCGCCAAGGAGACGATCAGCGACTTCGTGAAGCGTGAGGTCGGGCTCGAAGGCGGGGTCCTGGCGGACTCCACCCTTCGCGAGCGCCTCGCCGCGCACGAGATCGACAAGCGCGCGCTCGGACTGACGATGCGCCGCGCCGCGGAAGAGGCGCGCGCCGGTCAGAAGGGACGCGACATCGGATCCCTGGGCAAGTTCCGCTGGGCCAACATGGTCAAGAACGAGCAGGACATCGCGGTCGATGCAGCCGGGACCCAGAGCCTCGGATGGGATGGACCGGGGTACGAGTCCGCCCAGCTCGAGCGAACGAAGAAGTGGCTGATCACGCGGGCCGACTCGATCTGGGGCGGAACGAACGAGATCCAGCTCAACGTGATCGCCAAGCGCGTCCTCGGCCTCCCCGAGTAGGATCCCCCGACGACGAGCGATCGGCCCGGGCCCTTCGCTCGTCTCGCGCGGATCTCGCCCGGCTTCGCATCGCGCTGCGTCGCAGACCCGCTGCGGGCGGAGTCGTGCGACCGCGCAGGGCTAGAACGTGCCCACGATGTTGAAGAAGAAGCCGTGGTGGTCGTAGGAGAGGTCCGTCAGGTCTTCCGAGAAGTCGGTGAAGTTGTACCCGACGCCGGCCTTCAGGTGGTCGCCGAAGTAGCGGTAGACGGCGGTGAGCGCGCCGGCGCGGCGCTCGTCGAGATCGGGGAGGGCGAGGACGCGGCCCTCGGCCATGGCTTCCCAGTCCTCGAGGAATCGCCAGTCGAGGCGCACGATCCCGAGGTGCGCGTCGTTGTCGAAATAGTCCGGGTCCTCGCGGTCGAGGCTGACCTGGCTCAGCCGGTAGGCGTAGCGGGCACCGATCGTCCAGCAGTCGGTCAGGTCGTAGCTCGCATCGATCGAGGCGATGTGGCTCTTCTGCAGGAACTGGGCGGAGGTGCCGTTCTGCCCCGTCTGGTCCGCGGTCGGGACGTTGTAGAAGTAGGTGTACTTCACGAGCGAGAAGAAGCGGTCGTGGGCCACCGGTCGGTAGGCGTAGCCGAGAATCGCCTCCGTGAAGCCGCCGTCGAAGAAGTCCCCTTCGGAGCTGTCGCTGATCGCGTGGTTGAACTTCGCGAGCAGGCGTCCGTCCTCGTCCATCTGCCACTTCAGATTGTTGCGGAAGAGCCAGGTCGACTGCTCCGAATGCGAACCATCCCCCTGCTCGGTGTCGAGGAAGACGTATTCGATCCCGCTCGAGAACTGGAGGTCCTCGCCGGAGAAGCCCCCCCGAAGGCCGGCGGCGCGGCGAGTGGTGTCCGCCGCCGTCCGTCGATCCCGCGTCTCGCCGTCCTCCCAGCTCACGCCGACCGTCCAGCGCTCGGCCGGCGCGTAGTCGACGCCGACCGCGCGAGTGAGACCGACGACCGACGCGTGCTGGTACTGGTTCTCGGCGTAGACGCTGGCGCTGTCGCCGAATCGTGATCGTGCGCCGGTGGTCAGGCTCCCGCGTCGCGCGCTGAGCCCGTCGAAGCCACGCTCGTTGTCGAGCGCGTAGTTCATGTAGAGCTGGGTCCGTTCGTCGTGCTGGTAGTGGCTGCCCGCTCGCGCGGCCGGACCGAGGTCGCCGTGGGAGACCTCGCCGTCCAGACTGAGGCGGTCGCTGATCCGGTACTCGCCGCCGACGCCGCCGCGGTGGTTGTCGTCGCGGTCACCCGTCGATCGGACCGTGGCCTGTCCGAAGGCATAGGCCTGGACTCGTCCGTCGCCGTCCCAGCCGACCTGGAGAACGGCATCGGTCCGGTCGCCTTCCTCCTGGGTCACCGCCACGACCGCCGAGTCGTCGCGACGATCCTCGTGCCGCGCGCCCGCCTCGATCTGCCAGTCGTTCGCGATCGTCACCCGGACGTCGACCTCGGCGGCCGTCAGGACGAGGCCGTCCTCCTGTTCGGTATGGTCGGCCTTCGCGCGGAGCTCGATGTCTTCGCCCACGGGAAGATCGAGGGTGGCGCCGAACTGCTCGGTGTCCGTTGCGGCGTTGAGCCCCGGCGCGGAGTAGCCGGCGTCGAGCCGCTGGCCGTAGGCGGTCAAGCGGCCCCGCATCGCGGCGATCCACTCCGCGAATTCGACGCTCGCGTCGACGCGATAGGCGTAGGCGTCGTCCTCTTCGAGGGCGGGATCCGCCGACGGCTCGAAGTCGAATCCGCCGTCGTTCGAGAGGAGCGAGGTCGAAAGGCGTCCCTCGCTCCGGCTCGCCTGGATCTTGAGCCAGGAGCCGGCACTGCGTCGCAAGGTCAGGTCGGCGGCGTAGAGGCTGGTGTCGGTCGAGGACGCCTCGTTGCGGTTGACCGTGATGCCGAGCTTCGCGAGGTCTCCAATCCAATAGTGAGCGCGCGCACCGGCGTTCAGGACGTCGACCTCGTCGAAGCCCGGTGTGTACTCGTACTGGACGACCAGCCAGACTTCGTCGCCGCTCAGTCCGTCGTTCCGGACGAGCAGGCGATCGTCGGCGATCGCCGAGAGCGGTTCGCTCAGGAGCACACGGCCCTGGATGTAGTCGACGTCGTAGTCGAGCTCGGGCTGGAGACGCGCGACCTCGCGCACGAGACCCGTTGCCTTGTCGCGGACCTCGACGCGGAGTCGCTCGGAGCCGATCAGGAGGTCGCGGCGATTCAGGAAGTAGAGCGAGCCGCCCGTTCCGCGGAATTCCTCGCGGCTCGGGACGGTCCCGGGCTCCGAGGCGAACGCGTCGAGGAGGATCCGGCGCTCGCCGAAGCTCGTCGTGTCCGTGGACTGCGTCCGCAGGTTGGCACCGTAGAGTCCGCGCTCGACCAGGGCGAGCTCGTTGTCGTCGTAGCGAACGAGGAAGTTGCCCCAGAGCAGGTGGTCGTCGCCCTTTTCGAGCTTCACGTAGAACTTGCCGAGGGTCGGTGCGAGCTCTTCGACCGAGCTGTCGTCGCCGAAGGTCGGGAGGTGGTAGTCGGGATCGAGCCGACGGAAGAGCTGGCGAGGCGACTTGTCGAGGAAGTTCGAGAACAGGTTGTCGATCGGCCCTTCACGCGTATCGGCGCTGGCGGTGAGCTCCCAGTCCTCGCCCCACTTCCCGTTCGTGAAGAAGGCGAGCCGGCCGTTCGCCCAGTCATCGAGGTCCGGGCCGTTGGTGCCGTCGAGCGCATCCGACGGTCCGTCGCCGAGATCCGTGGACAGGGTGAGATCGGCCAGGCCGACGAAGAACCAGTCGTTCCGTTCGAGCTCGAGGTCGCGCAGGAAGAGCTCGCCGTTGCCTTCCTCGTCGAGGACCGCCACCTCGACCGTGTGCAGACCGGCCGGCAGCAGCACTTCGCCGGTGAACTGACCGTCCGGGTTCACGGGCAGCTCGGTTCCGGCCAGCCAGACGGTGTGGCCCGCCGGGATGTCGTCGCCGGTAATGCGCACGCTGCTGGCGCTTCCGATCGGGATGTTGCGGACGGTGCGGTCGCTCTCGCCGTAGCCGGCGAGGAGTGCTTCGCCCTCCGTGATCTCCGGCTCGAAGGCGTCCAGCGGGCCTTCGCCGCTCTCGCTGGGCGCCAGCCAGAGCGACTGCGGGGCCGTCTCGTCCCAGAGGCCGTCCTCGTCGTAGACGCGAAGCACGACCGCGAGCGCTTCGAAGGGCGATCGGGCGAGGCTCGGATCCGGGGTCCAGCTGCCTTCTCCGTCGGCGTCGAGCTCGGCGATCGCGATCGGCTCGTCCCGGACCGAGTCGCCCTGCACGAAGATCCGGACCTCCGCCCGCTCGATGAAGTGCGGGTAGTTGTTGTACATGCGGAAGCGAACGGGCTCGCCGGTCGACGTCATGGGTGTCGAGGAGAGGCTCAGTCTTCGCTCGGACTCGAGGTCGTCGAAGCGGAAGGCGATCTCTGCGTCTTCGAGCGCGACGTCGGTGCAGCGCTGGATGTCGGCCGAGTTGCGACGGGGGTCGTCGATCGGCACGCCGTCGACGGTGATGCGCATCGGGTTCAGTGAGAGCGGCGCCTGCGGCTCGAGCTCGCGCGTCAGGGCGAGGGCCTCGATGCCGTCGCGTCGATCGTCGATCGCCGGCTCGTCGTAGACCACCTGGACCCGGATGTGATCGGAATCGCCCTGGAAGAAGCCCCCGTTCACGACGTCGTCCGCGTGAACGAAGCCCCGTCCCTCGTGCTCGACCTGGTCGTCACGCAGCGTGAGCAGCTCCTGCACCCGCTCGAGCGTCCGCCGCGCCCGCGACGTCGACAGGCCGATGTCGTCGCCGTAGACATCGGCGACGCGACGCGTGAGGCCCGCGTTCCGCGTGTAGCCGATGAAGCGCACGCGCGGCGCCTCGCGCTCGGCGATCTCCGAGAGAGCGCGCTCGAGTCGGTCCAGGAAGTCCGCCGGAATCACGGCCTCGCCGTCGACGAATGCGAGCGGAGGGAGACTTCCCTCGCTCGGCTCGTGGATCCGGGTCACCGCCGTATCCGCGTCATCGTCGCTCGGACAGATCTGCGGCTCGTTCGGGAGCTCGAGGAGCGCATCGTCGTACCAGAACTCGACCTCGATCCGTCGGTTGAGTGCGCGTCCGCGTTCCGTCGCGTTCGAGGCGACCGGCCGCGAAGCGCCGAGTCCGTCGCTGTCGACGGCGGCGGAGGGCAGATCGAGGGCGTCCATCAGCTGGAGCGCGACCCGGCGGGCGCGAGCCTTCGAGAGGGAGCGGGCGTCGCCGTAGATCCGGGCGGCGCGACCCTCGAGCGGGACGTCGTCCGTGTGGGCGATGAGCTTGATCGTCACGTTCCGGCGATCCGCCAGACGCTCGAGGGTCTCCCGGATCTGTGCGACGAAACGGTTCGGAAGATCGGTCAGCTCGTCTCGGTACGGGAGCGGCTGGATCAGGTTGCGGATACGCGCGCGCTTCTCGTGGCCGTCGCGGTAGCGGAGCTTGCAGACGGTCTCGGTCCGGCAGACCTTGAATCGACGCACGTCCTCGCGAACCACGACGTCTTCGGTCCCCGCGACGGCGCGGGGCTCGTCGTACCAGATCTCGACCTCGACGCGACGGTTCAGCGCTCGGCCCTCGGGTGTGTCGTTCGAGGAGAGGGGCTGGGTGGCTCCGACCCAGGAGAACGAGATCGATTCCGGCGGGAGGGAGAGGGCGCGCTGGAGCAGCTCCGCCATCTCGCCGGCCCGTTCGCGCGAGAGCCCCTCGTTGTCGCCGAATCGCGCGCGGAGCTCGGCGGAGAGCGCCTGGTCGTCGGCGTGGCCCACGAGGTGGAGTCGCACGTTCTGCAGGTGCTGCATCGACGCGAGCTGGTCGCGGATCGCCGCGACCACGTCCGGCGGGAGGTCCGCGCGACCCGACTCGAAGCGGATCGGCGGGACGACGTCGGTCAGCTTGATCGTGTCGACGGCGTCCTCGAGGACCGCACGGGACTCGAGACGGTCGGAGGTCGACTCGCGGGCCGCCTCCGGATCGGTTGCCCAGAGGGTCGACGTCTCGTCCGGCGAGAGGTGGCGCTCCCCCGACTGCCCGGCGTCCGGCGCGATCTCCGAGAGGAGGGCAGGGGGACCGGCGCCCACGTGGGGCAGGGCGCCCTGGATCGCGCTGGTCTCGTCCGCACTCGGGCGCCGCAGGGGCGTTCGGGTCGCGCGACCATCCGCGCGACGGAAGATCTCGGTCTCGATCTCGAGCTTATCGCCGTCTCGATCCTGCCAACGTTCGCGGATGAGCGCCTCGACCGCCTTCAGTCGCGCGCGAACGAGGGCTTCGTCCTCGCGGTCCGCGAGATAGGAGAGCCGCAGGATCGATTCCGCCTTCCCGAGCTCGTCGAGGAGGAGCGGCAGGCGCGATGCCCAGTGGGCGCGCAGGGTCGTTCCGCCGGGCTCGAAGACGACGTCCGAGAGGTCGAGACCGACCACGCGCTGAATCGCCGCGCCGAAGTCGAGCTCGAGCGTCTTGCCCCGCGTCGCGCGTCCGACCTTCGTCTGGCGCGTGGTCATGCGGTAGCCGCTCGGGAGCGTGCGGTCGTCGAGTTTGAGGACGAAGTTGCTGCCTCGGCGTTCGTTCGGGACGATCGCGCAGGTGATGTGGAAGCGACCGTGGGGATCCGTGCGGACGGCGAGGCCCCGCAGCGTGACCAGCCGGACGTCGGGAAGGCCGAGCTCTCCGGGATCCTGACGGCCGTCGCGGTTCCGGTCGTCGAAGACCTTGCCGATCACGTCGGTACAGTCGAAGGTGGGGTCGGGAGAGACACGGACGGTCGCGCTCGCCTGGGCCGAGACGGCGCCGCCGCTGATCGTGTTCAGTGCGAAGGCGCGATTCGTGAACTCGCCTTCCGTCACGCCGGCGCCGACCGCAAGGAGCAGGACGATCGTGCGCGGCGTGGAGGGGGCGAGCGTGAGGCCGGTCCACACGAGCTCGTTACCCGTCCGGACGGGCTCCGTCGGGGCGCCGTCGAGCCGCGCCGAGCCCTCGACATAGCGGAAGCCGGCGGGGAAGCGGTCGATGATCTCGAGGTCGCCGAGGGGGACGCCCAGGGTGTTGTTCACGACGATCTCGTAGGGGACGAGCTCGCCGCGGGTGACGTCGATCTTCGGGGTGGTCTTGCGGATCGAGACGGCGCCACCGAGGACCGGATCGAGCGGGATCGCGTTGTTGAAGATCTGATTCGTTCCGCTCGAGGCACTGCTGAGCGTCACGTGGAGCTGGTAGTTCGTGCCCGGATCGCCCGACGGCTCGCTCGGCGCGTTCGCGTCGGGGCGGACTTCGCAGTGCTGGTTCGTGGCGGGGATCGCGTCGATGCCGGCGTTCCCGGGACACGCGGGGACGGAGAAGGGCGGCGTCGAGTCGTCGCTCTGCGGCGGGATCAGGAGGGAGAGCGAATCGCTGAAGGCGCCCCCGGTCGGTATTCGGGGTTCGATCAGGTAGGCGCCGCCGTCGGGACACGACGGACCGAAGACCAGGTCGAATTTGTACCAGCCGCTCGTCGGGGTCACCTGGCCCTGCTGGTTCGGGTCCGCGAAGCAGCTGGAGGGAAGCAGGGTCCCCGAGCCGGCGTTGCGCATCTGGAGCGTCGCGCCGGCGACCGGGGTCCGCGCGATCGACTCGTAGATGAGTCCGTTCGGCGTCACCGGCAGGTTCAGGTCGGTCGCGAGTCCGCCCGAGGCGAGTACGATCGCGGTGATCTCCTGCTGCCCGTCGGTGTAGGGCGATACGGTCGCGCCCATCGACGCGGCATTCACCCCCGCCCCCGGCGCCCGGAAGCGCACTGCGTAGGTGTCGGGGCTCAGGTCGTTCGGCGGGATCGCCCGGAATACCCAGGCGCCGTTCGTATCGGTCGTCGCGGTCTGGATCGTCGCGCCGTTGCGCACGAGCTCGACCGTCCAGCCGGCCAGCGCGTCGTCGGTCGGGCCGCCGTTCACGTCGTCGAAGTCCTGGTCGTGCCAGACGCTGCCGCTCAGGGTGCCGACGCCGGGCGTACCGCCGACGGTGATGGTGACGCTGGCGTTCGCCATGCCCGCGGCGCCCCAGGTGACGTCGGCGGTGTTGGTGATCGGCGTGCCCATGAGGGCGGTGATCACGACCTGGAAGCGCAGCGTGACCACGCCGCCGACCGCGAGGTCGCCGTAGGTGGCGCCGTAGTCCGCCGTCAGGAGGGCACCGCCGCCGTCGACGATGCCGGCGGTCGCGCCATTCATCGTGGCGGAGCCGGGGACGTAGGTCGTGCCCGCCGGGATCGGATCGGTCACGACGACGTTCATCGCCGGGGCGCTGCCCACGTTGCGGACCGTGACGAGATACTCGAGCGTGCCCCCGGTCAGCGCCGGACCGCCGCCGACGACGCTCACCTGCTTCGCGATGGTGACCTGCTCGGCGCCGCCGATCACGACGACCGTCGGCTCGGGTCCCGTCGCGGGATTCCCGTCGCCATCCGTCAGCGTGGGAGGCAGCTCGTCGGTCGTGACGCGGGCCTGGTTGCTGATGATCCCGCCGACGGGCGCCGTCCCCTCGACGTCGAGATCGAACGTGACGACCGCGTTCTCACCCGGCGCGATCACCCCCGCGCCCGCGATGGGGAGCGGCGGCGTGAGGCCCGACGAAGCGATCGGGAGGCCCCCGGGCTCGGCGAGCGGACCGTCCGCGCCCGGCGGGTCGGTCACGGCGAGGCCGTTCAGCGTCGTAGAGCCGAGGACGTAGTCGGTGTAGGTCGGGATCGCGTCGAAGAGTGCGACCTGGGTCGCGGGGACCGCGCCGTCGTTGTAGACCGTGATCGTGTAGCGGAGGCGATCGCCCGGATCGACCTGGCCGATCACGCCGCCGTCCGTCACGAGGACGACGCTCTTCGGCGCGAAGAGCAGCGGGGTGCGGCCGACGACGTCGCGGGTCGGATCGTCCGGGAGCGGCGTGCGAGGATCGTCGGAGGGCTGGTCGATCACGTTCGCGACCGGTGCGCTCACGAAAGCCTGGTTCGCGATGACCGTACCGTCGAGGACACCGGCGTCGACGAGGACCTCGAACACGATCGTCGCGACGTTGTCCGCCGTCGGCGAGGTGTCGGCGCGCATCGCTCCCGGCGTCGGGTCCTCGGGCGCATTCAGCAGGATGCCTGCCGTGAGCGGCGAGATCCCGCCCGGTCCATCGGCCACCGGCGCGCCGTTCAGCGTCGTGCTGCCCGCCACGTACGTCGTGTTCGTGGGAATCGGGTCACGGAGGATCGCGTCGACCGCGTCGTCGGTGCCGACGTTCTTGACGGTGATCGTGTAGCGGAGGCGCTCGCCCGCCAGGAGCTCGGCGGGGTCGCCGTCGGGATAGGCCGAGATCTTCTCCACCTGGAAGTCCGGCGCGGAGTCGATCGTCACGACCGTCGGGTCCTCGTCGCCGGCGACGAAGGGGTCGGCGGCGCCGTTCACACTCGGGTCGTCGCTCTGCGCGAAGGCCACGTCGGCGATCGCGAGCGCCGACTGGTTCGTCGCGAGCGTCCCGTCCGGGATCGGCGTTGCGAGCGTGACGTCGAACTCGACGAGCAGGCTACCGCCCGCCGCGACCGCGAGGTCACGGACGTCCAGCAGCCCCGTGCCCGCGGCCCCGCCCGACGGATTCGTGCCGCTCGCGTCGACGCCGGCGGGCAGGGTCACGAGAACGAGGGAGCCCGGCTCGAAGACCGGGGTCGCATTCAGCGCATCGATTTCGTCGCGGAGATCGAACCCGCTCAAGGCATTCGGCGAGCGGTTCTCGAAGGAGAGTCGGTAGCGGAGCGTGTCGCCCGGCACCGCGTTCGTGATCGGCGTGAACGCGACCGGGTCCACGACCGTCTTCTCGAAGAGGTAGTCGAGGGGATCCGTGCTGACGGTGTGGGCATCCTCGTGGTCGACGGTGCCGACGGTGCCGTCGCTGAGCGTGCGCGTGTAGACCCCACGACCGGCATTCGTCGACGCGTCGTCGTACCACTCGGTCGCGCCGGCGACGTTCGTGAGCGAGACACCGGCCTGCGTGTCGCCGTCGAGCTGTGCGCGATAGGTGACGATCAGGCGTTCGTCTTCGGCGATCACCGAAGCCGCCGAGAGCATCGTCAGCTCGAGCTCGCACGTCGGCGCTCCCGCGTACGCGCGCGTGTAGTCCACGCCCTCGACGAGGGGACCCTTCCCGGGGACCGGCGTGACGCCGTCGGCCGCGAAGACCCGGGCCGAGAGGATCTCGGGCGGGACGTCGCAGAGGCCGCCGGTCGCGCCGTCGGGGAGGACGTCGAGCAGGGTGGCGTTCCAGGCGTCGTTCGGCCCGGTGTTCTGGACGTCGAGGGTGAAGGTCCCGGGCTGGGCGAGGGTGAGCGTCGCCGGCCCGGTCTTCGTCATCTCGAGGACCGGCGGGACGAGCGCGAACTCGGTCTCGAGGTCCGCCGTGTTGACGACGCCACCCTCGCGGGTGATGAACTCGCCGACCGGGTCGCCGCTCGGGTCGAGGAAGCTGAGCCCGAGAGTGTAGGTCTTGCCGCCGATCGTGAACGTCGTCGGATCCGGCGCTTCGAAGAAGATCACGCGGTCGGTACAGCCCTCTCCGGGCGGCGTCGGATAGGGACAGGGGTCGAGGTTGTTCGGCGTCTCCTCGTGGGTGAACGAGAAGGTGAAGGTGAGCGGACCGGTCGGGACGCCGTCGACGTCGAACTCGAGCACGAAGTCGAGATCGACCGACGTGAGGGACGGATCGGGGACCGTGAAGTTCCGGTGCGCGAAGTCGGCGACCGGGAACTGGTTCGGGTCCGGGATCGTGATCGTGACGTCGTAGCCACTCTGCGGAAACGCCCCGCCCCAGCTGATGCTCGAGGTCGGCACGCCGTTCGTGATCGCGGGATCGCCGGGCTGGACGCCGGGGACGTTGTCCTGGGCGTTCCGCCAGGAGGCGGTGGCCGAGTTGAAGGTGACGACCTGAGCGGCCGCGGTCCCGGGGAGCGACAACAGGACGATCGCGGCCAGGGTGCGCAACACCCTGCCGAATCTCCCGGCGCTTCTCCGTTCCCACGTTCGCATCACGTTCTCTCGTTCCACCGGGAACTTCGAGCGGGTGCGCGCGTCGGAACGAGAGAGCCCTCGGAATCGGGCCTCGATTCGTCGGCGGTCCCGCTGTCATGGGGCCCGTGCGGGGCCCGTTAGACCGGTGACTTTGCGTCGCCACCTTTCGATGGCTTTGCCTTTTTCTGAATCTCTGTGTCGGCGGCGAGTCTCGCGCCGACCCTGGAAGTCGGTCGGGGTCGTTTCCTCGAGTTGGGGTCAGCTGGCCGGCAGGAAGTCGATCGGATAGACGATCGTGACGGGCGGGATGCCTTCCTTGGCGCCGAAGTCGAAGGTCTTCACGCGTTCGACGACGCGGCTGGCGAGCTCGGGCGCCTTCATGTCGGTGGACTTGACCTCGCAGAGCGAGACCGATCCGTCGGGCTCGATCACGAGACGGAGGACGATCTGACCCCGGAGCGTGGGGTTGCTTCGCAGCGCACGGTTGTAGAGTCGGTAGAGCGCCGCCTTGTGGCGATCGAAGACGATCTGGATCTCCTCGTCCGTGCGCGACGCCGAAGGTCCACCGCCGGCGAGGGGGCGGTCACCGTTTCCGCCTCCGGTGCCGATCGAGCTGGTCGCGCGCTGGATCGCGACGCCCTCCAGACGCTCGCCGGTTCCGCCGGAGCCGCGGCTCAGCTCGGCGACGTTAATGCCACCGCTCGAACCCGCGGCCTGGGAGGCGACCATCGACCGCGTGGGCAGGTCGGCGGCAGCGCGCCCGTCATCCGTGATGCGTGCGTTCGAGCCGAGTCGATCGACGGTTTCGGTCGTCGCGAGGCCGGAGAGCTGCTCGCTGAAGGCGAGGAGGCCGCTGCTCGCGATGTCCTTCTTTCGAGCGGCCGGGCTCGACGCGCTCGCCGGGGCCGGCTCCGCCGCTTCCGCGACCGACTGGCTGTCGTTCGGCGCGACGGGCTCCTGCTCTTCACTCGGGCGGACGGGCTCCGGCTCGCGAACGGCCACGGTCGGCGGCACGGCCACGCGCTCGTCGCGGATCAGCTGGGTGAGGCGGTCCTGCTCGTCGAAGACCTCCCAGCGATCGGGAATCGGCAGATCGATCATCGGGAGAAGGAGGCCGAGCAGGAGGCTGACGAGGAGCGAGATCGCGAGGGTCTTGCGGAAACGCTCGTCGTCCTCGCCGCCGCGCGCCCAGGGCATGATCGAGGTCCGGATCGAGATCGCCCCAGGATCCCGCTCGATCTCCCATTCGTTCTGTCGTTCCTCGACCTTGCGTTCCAGCTCGAGGATCTCGCCCGCGACCCAGTCGGCTTCGTCCTGCTTGCGCTCGATCTCGTCGAGGAGCTCCTCGCGCCGGGCCTCGACGTTCGCGATCTCCTTCTCGAAGCCTTCGATGCGAGTGCGAACGCGCTCGAGATGTCGTTCCGAATCGAGGCTCGGCTGGGACGCCTGCCAGAAGAGGTCGCTCGCGCCCAGCTCGTCGAGTTTCTCGAGAGACGAACAGACGGTCTCGAGATGGACGAATCGCGGGCGCTCCGCCTCGAGCGATTCGAGGCGTGCGTCGACCTCACGCAGGGATGCGAGCGTCGTGTCCAGGTCCGCGCGCGAGCGTCGCAGCTCGTCGCGGAGTTCCTGGCCATGTCTTTCGTCGGCTTCTTCGATCATGGTGTGGGATCCGCGCGGCTATCGGCCGGCCAGCGCCTGCTCCTCGCTGGCCTGCATCACCGCGAGGGAGATCTTCGTGTATCCCTGTCCGGTGCACGTCGACATCACGCGCTTCACGATTTCGAAGGGGACGGATCGATCGGCGAGGACCGTGACTTCCTGACTCTGCGCGACGGCCTGGGTGCTGGTGCCGATCACGCTCTGGCGGAGGTTCTGGAGGCGCGCTGCGATCGCGGGGATCTCGACGCCGGTTTGCGAGAGGATGGCGTCGACGGTCGTCGCGACCTCTCCCTGGACCGTCACCTGCTCGGGGCTCACGAAGACGACCACGGTCTCACGCGGCTTGTCCTCGACCGTCGAGGCCGGAAGCGTGATCTGCTTCGGCGTCTCCAGGACCTCGGTCGTGGCCGAGTTCACGAGCAGGAAGAACACCAGGATCGTGAAGACGTCCATCAGCGACGTGAGGTTCATCTTGGGGACGGCATTCGAGAGGTTGCGGGACATCCGCTTCATTCGGCGGGAGGTGTTCACGGCGCGTCTCCGATCGAGATGTCGGTGAAGAGCGCGACTCGCATGGGCTGCTCCTCGGCGTCCTCCGGCATGTCGGACGTGTCCGCCACGACCTCGCCGTAACCGTCGAGGGAGGCACTCCGGACGGCGTCCATCACCTGGATCAGGTGGTCGTATTCGACCTGCGGCTCGAGGAGGACGGAGGCCTGCGTCGAGTCGGGATGATCCCGCTTGAGAGAGACCGCCAACTCCTTGAGCGTCAAGAGGTCGTAGGCGTCTTCGACCATCGGGATCGTCGCGATCGTCACGTTCCCGTTCGTGATCTCGAGCCCGGCGTCCCGGACGATCACCTCGATCCGGAACTCGGGCGTATCCGATTCCGGGCCGCCCTGGCTCGACGGCATGTCGAGCTCGACGATCGTGATCCGCGAGAAGACGGCCGTGATCAGCAGGAACGGGACGAGCACCACCATCAGGTTGAGGAAGGTGGTCATGTCCAGCTCCGAGGGCTGGGCGTTCGCGCGTCTGTAGTGATGACGTCGCGTCACGGTGTTCAGGCCTCCACGCGTCGCTTCGAGCTCGTCGAGATCACGTTGAGGGCCTTGACCGAAGCCATCTCGAGGCCGTTGATGATCTCCGTCGTCTTGGCGACGAGGACCTGGTTCGTGATCAGGAGCGGGATCGCGACGATGAGACCGAAGGCCGTCGTGTTCATCGCGACCGAGATGCTCGCGGAGAGCAGATCCGCTTTCTCCGCCGGGTTCGCGTTCGCGACCGCGGTGAACGCCGAGATCAGGCCCATGATCGTTCCGAGAAGGCCCAGGAGGGTCGCGATGTTGGAGGCGAGCGCCACGTAGGGCGTCCGCTTCTCGAGGCTCGGGATGATCTCCATCATCCGCTCCTCCATCGCGATCTCGATGTCCTCACGTCGCCGGACGACGCCCTGGAGGTCGAGGCCCATGTTGAGCAGGCGGCCGACCGTGGACTCGTCCTGGCTGGTCAGCTCGCGGGCGCGATCGAAGTCGCCGTCGACGAGGGCGGGCTCGACCTGGGACCAGACGTCGCGGTTGCGCGCCGTGACCTGGGAGAGGGTGACGTAGCGCTCGATGGCGATCGCGGCACCCACCGCGAAGACCACGAGGATCGGGTACATGAAGGGGCCGCCGGTCAAGAAGAATCCGACGATCGAGTAGAACGTATCCATGGCGGTTGCCTCCTGCTTCGTGTCGAAGTCGTCGTCGACGACGCGTTCCGACGCGAGGTTCGTGAGACGGGTCGCGGGCCCTAGCGGGCTTCGTGTCCCGTGCGGATGTCGTGATAGTCGAGGCTTCGACGGAAGACCTCGGGGTCGAGAGCGCTGCGGTCCTGGCCGAAGCGCCGCGTGAGGTCGAGATCGTCGCCGAGATCCGAGGACTTCCAGGGGACGATGACCAACGACTTCGGGGACTCGTCGTTGCCGAGGATCGACATGCCGGAGATGTGCTTCTCCTCGTCACTCGAGTTGCCGTCGTCGGCATTCGCCGCTGAAGCGAAGAGCCCGACGCCGAGTAGGACGGCGAGCGCGAGGGGAAGGAATCGGGGTGAGTCGAACATCTTCGTCCTCCTACTGCGACGCCCGTAGTTCGAGATCGGCGATCCAGATGGCGACCTGAGGGTCTTCGGGGACGATCTCCTGGTAGCGTCGATAGTGGGCGAGGGCGCACCGGGCGTCGTCGAGGAAGAGGTCGCAGAGGATGCCCAGGTTGCGGTGCGCAGGATGGAAGTCGGAATAGAGCGCGATCGCTCGTTCGTAGCTCTCGCGCGACGCCTCGAGTCGGCCGAGCTTCCGGTAGACGAGACCCAGCTCGTTGTGTGCGACGACGTGGCGCGGGTGGAGCGCGATCGCCTGAAGCAGGGCGCGCTCCGCGTCCTCGAATCGCTCGGCGCGCCGGAGGGCGATCGCGAGGTTCACGCGCGGGGTTGCGCGCTCGGGAAGCGCTTCTGCCGAGGCCTCGAGGGCGGCGATCGCCGCGTCGAGATCGTCGCCGGCGAGGGAATCGAGCGCTTCACGGAATCGTGCGCGTTCGCCGAGTCCGACACCGCCGGATTCGGTCAGCCGGAAGCCGTCGTCCGTCCGGACGAGCGTGCCGCCCGAACCCCCGGTGCACGCGATCGTGAAGGAAACAACGACGCCGACCAGCAGGAGGAGTGCAGGCAGGCGGCGGAACGGATGCGTCGGGCTCATCGTTCGACCTCCTCGCTCGTTTCCTCGACGGACGCCGTCGACGGCGCTCCGCTCGCGGGGGCGATCGCTGCGGGCGGCGCGGGGGCGACGTCGGGCGACGCGGCTTCGTCTCCGGGCGTGACGAGCTCGTCCTCGGTCGGCGCCTCGACCTCGGCGAGGACCGCGGGCTCCTCGGCCTCGGCCTCGGTCGGCGTCGGCACGGCCTCGCGGAGCGGTGTGCGATAGACGTACCCGTCGAGGGACTCGAGCGGGCCGGTGCTCATCTCCTGCTTCGCGTAGCGACCAGGAGAGACCTCGGCGAGTCGGGAGAGGCTGCGTTCGATCCAGGCGTTCGCGAGACCGGTCCGGGCCAGCTCGAGGTTCTTTTCGTGGAGAGAGATGGTCCGCTCCTCGAAAGGGAAGGCCTGCTCTTCGAGCATGTCGTCGTAGTCGAGGCGGTCTCCACCCGAGAGATCGGCAGGGCGCTCCGACTCGACGAGGGCACGGCCGAATTCGCCGTAGGCTTCGGCGATGTAGAAGGTCGCCGCCGCGGTGACGTCGCCCACGCCGTAGTCCACCAGCGCTTCGAAGTCCGCCACGACCTGCTCGAGGCTTCGCTTCTTGCGCGCGAGACTCCGGTCGAAGGGCTGGTCCAGCTCGATCACCGCGTAGCGATCGAAGCCGGGCTCGACGAGCTCGAGAGCGGCCTTCGCGGCGAGCCCGCGGACGACGGGCGTACGATCCGATCCCGCCTTCGCATCGAGTGCGACGACGTGCCGGAGTGCTTCGCTCCGCTCGCGCGATTCTTTCAGCTTGCCGTGAATCTCTGCCATCTTGAAACGTGTTACGACCAGTCGTTCCAGCGGGTCGGTGTATTCCGTCACAAGAACCCGGAGAATGTCGAGGGCTCGACGCAGCTCGCCGGCATCTTCGTGCAGCGCTGCGGCAGTCGTGAGCGCTTCGGCTCGTTCCTCGGAGGTTTCGGCGCCGTCGGCGACACGTACGTACTCGACGGCGGCACTCGAGAGGTCACCCTCGGAGCGCCGTACGAACGCCATCTGGCGCGTGACGTCACGCTGAAGCACGTGGTCGGGATGATCGACACGGAAGGCTTCGAGCACCCCGGCGGCAGCGCCCCAGTCCTCGAGGGCGATCAGCGCGGCCGCCGCATCGTACTCGGCCATCGGTCGGATCGTCGAGTCGGGCGCGACCGCCGCGATCCGGAGGAAGTGGTCCGCGGCTGCCTTCGAGTCGCCAGCGACCTTCGCGATCTCGCCCTGCTTGTAGACGGCGGCCGCGAGGTTGTCCGTCACGTCCTCGTCTTCGGGAAGCGCGAGCTCGGTCACGCGCAGGTAGGCGCGCTCTGCTTCCTCGAAGAGCTCGCTGTCGAAGGAGGCGTGCGCGATCGTGAGCCATGCGCCTCGGAGCGTCTTCTGCTCGGTGTCCGGGTAGTCCTCGACGAGTCGCGTCGCATGCCGAATGGCCTCGGCGTGGTCGCCCAGCGTATAGAGATCGTCGGCGGCCGCGCCCAGGACGAGGACCGCTCGCTCGTCCGCGGGGAAGGTCGTCGCGAACTGCAGGGAGGTTCCGACGACCGCACGAAGCGCGGGCTCCGATTCCTCGGGGTTCGTGCCTGCGTGCGCCTCGCGGCGGGCGAAGACGGCGGCGTAGCCGGCATCCGTCGCCTCGTCGTGGGCGGGGTATCCGTAGGCCACGGTCTCGAACGCCTCGGCGGCCTCCGTGAAGCGCTGGTCCTCGAGGAGGAGGTCGGCGAAGCGTCGATGGAGGCCCGGGGTCGCCGGGTTCTCGGGGAACGAGACGAGATACGTTCGGTACCAGCGGCTCGCCTCCGCGAAGTGTTCGGGGCGTCGCGGGGCCTCGTCGTCTTCCTGGTAGAGCGCATGCGCGTGCGTGGCGAGGTCGCGCAGGTTCGTCTCGAGATGGGCGAGGGTCTCCGTGGCGGCCTCGATGTCATGGTGCTCCCAGTAGGGAGAGGACACGCCGTAGGACTCGGCGAAGTCACGCTTGGCCTCGAGCACGAGTCGGGGGAAGTCGCCGGCCTCGTAGATCTCGACGATTCGCATGCCGAAGCGCGGCGCCATCGCGTGGTTCGGATAGCGCGCCGTGAAGGCCTGGTAGGTCTGCGCGGCGTCGGCATAGCGGAGCTTGTCGAGGAAGAACTCGCCCAGCTCGCGGTAGACACGGTGTTCGTAGGGACGGGAACCCTGCCCATCGAAGAACTGCGTGATGACTTCGGGCCCACCCAGCTCGGAGAAGCAGAGGCTGAGTACCCGGAAGGTGTCCGCGACGCGCTGCGCCTCGGCTTCGTCCTCCACCTGATCGAAGTCGTAGTCGGTCGCGACCTTGTGGTCGAGGAGCATGACGTAGCTGTGGAGCGCCTCTTCGAGCAGCATCTGCTTGTAGAGACTCCAGCCGAGCTTGTAGAGAGCGAGCTCGTAGTAGTCGGACGCCGGACCGAGCTCCACGATCGAGGAATAGGAGGACTCCGCATCGAAGAAGCGGCGGCGGACGAAGTGATACTCGCCCCGACGGAAGAGGAGCTCGTCCAGGTGGCGCGAGCCTGGTCGTTCCGCGATCAGCCGGTCCGCGACGGCGACCGCCTCGTCGACGCGTCCGAGCTCGTCGAGGGCCCGCGCCTTCTGGTAGAGCACCTGGTCGAGATACGGGTAGTCGGGATAGCGCGCGAGGATCCGGTCGTAGAGGGCGATCGCTTCGGCGGGCCCGGCGGTGTCTTCCGCGCGGACCGACGGATCGATCTCGGCGGGGTCGAGCTCTTCGTAGGCGAGTGGCTGCGCCGCGAACGTGCGGGACTCGAGCTGAGCTTCGGTCTCGCGCGGGGCGCGCTTCGTCGTTCGCGCCTCGCGTCGCGGGGTCGGCGCCGCGGCGGCAGGAACGGGTAGGGAGGCGCCCGACGGCTCGGACGTTCCGCGCGTCGCACGCGCCCCCAGGCTTCCGTAGGACTTCTCGAGGGCCAGGTCGGCGAGGCGTCGCATCGCTTCCGGCGTCAACGACGACTCGGGTGCCTCCGCGAGGAACTGCCGATAGCCCTCCATCGCCTGTGCGAGACCGTCTCCGACCTCGACCTCCTCGAGGTCGGGCTGCCGTCCCTCGAGATCGGCGAGGGTGGCCTCTCCGCCGAGGCGGGCGCAGCCGACCGCCGAAGTCGCGGCCAGCAGGAACACGAGGGGGCCCGCTCGGAGCGATGGACGAACGGGGCGGCTCATCGCTCGTCTCCCTCGACGTTGCGCTCCGCCTGCTTCTTGACCGCGCGGTCATAGCTGTCCGCGAACGCGAAGCGGGCCTTGTTCTGGTATTCCTCGAGTCGACCGCGGCGCTTCCCGAGCTCGCTCGCGGCGAGTCGCTCGAGCGCACGGCCCTGCGCTTCTCGGACGTCGTCGATCTGTTCGATCGCGCCGTCGATGCGTCTTCGCAGGTCGCCGATCGAATCGTCGAATCCGGTGTGGTCGTGCTGGGCCGCCTGGCGGACGCGGACGAAGCGTTCATACGTCTCTTCGAGCGCTTCGACGTCCCCGTCGAGGCGGCGAAGGGCTTCGTGGACGTGGGTGAGGCGATCGTGGTAGCGGGTCTCGAGGCGCCAGCCGACGACCCCCTCGAGGCGCGCCAGGCGACGGCGCAACGCGTCGGACTCCGGTCCCGATCCGATGCGCGCGCGGAGCGCGTCGAGTCGCTCCGAGATCTCGAGCTCCTCGCCGGTCGCCAGGAGCCGCGGCGCGGGTCGGGTCAGCATCCCGTCGAGCTTCGCGGCGAGATGCTGTCGCTGTTCATGGCGCAGCCGCTTGCGGGCATCGAGGTTGCGGAAGGCACGGTCGATGGACGGGAGGCGGGGGGCGTAGTACGCGCGGCGGGTGCGGACGAGGTCTTCGAATGCGTCGAGGCTCCGGCGACCGTCGACGAGGTGCCGTCGCATGTCGCTCAGGTCCAGGTAGTTCTGGAGGGCGGTCTGGAAGGGATGCGACGCGATCAGGGTCGTCAGGTAGAACGTCTCGGGCATGTCGGGCAGCTCGCGCATCCGCAGCACCCAGTCCCGGTCGAGACGGATCCGCTCGTCGTCGAGCATCGCGAGGAAACGCCCGCTCTCGATGCTGCCGATCGACGCGTCGATCTTCTCGAGCTCCAGGCCGAAGGTCCCGGCAGCGCGTTCGTAGAGCTGGGCGGCACGGCCGTGGACCTCGAGCTCTCCGTAGGCATAGGGGAGCGCGAGCAGCGCTTCCTGCACCGCTTCCTCCGTCGGGTCGCGGTCGGCGAGCAGCGACCAGGGGACGACCGCGCGCTCGAACCGTTCCGCCGAGGCCGCGCTCCATCCGGCGCGCAGCAACGCCTCGTTCGAATGCAGGCCCGAGAGTCGCACACGCTCGAGTACGTCCGTGGCCCGGTCGAACTGTCCCGCTTCGAAGAGGAGGGTCCCGAGCAGCAGGTTCGCCTTGTCTCGGATCGAGGCCGACTCGTCGTCGACGACGGAGAGTCGCCCCGTCCGATCGAGCTGACGAATCGCATCGATCGGCGCGTCCTGTCCGAGCATCGCGATCGCCAGGTTGTAGGCGGCGAAGAAGTCGAGTCGCTCGTCGCCGCGAAGCGGACGAAGCGTCTCGATCGCGTCTTCGAAGCGCCCGAGCGCCATGAGCGCGCTCGCGCGGACGAAATGCGCCTCCTTGCGAAGCGACTCGGGGAGGGGCTCGTCGAGGAGCGCGAGGGTCTCCAGCGCGAGGGTCGGACCCTCCTTCTGCTGGTGGAGGCGTGCGAGCCGGATGATCGCGTCCGCCCGGACCACGGGCGGCACGTCCGCTTCGAGGACCGCGGCCATCGCCCGACCTGCGCGCTGGTGCATGCGGTAGCGCAGCTCGAAGTCGCCGACGGAGAACTCGGCGCGGGGCAGGTCGCCGTAGAGCAGATCCCGCTCGCGCTCGTCGACGTCGCGATGGAGGGCGAGCTCGGTATCGAGGCGCGCGAGCGCTTCGAAGGGATCACCGAGATGCGCATGGAAGAGCGCCTCACGATAGTGGTGATCGACCGCCCGCTCTCCGGCGAAAGCCGGAAGCGCGACGAGCGCCGACACCAGCGCGAGCCCCCTCCTCAAGCCGATCCCCAACATGGTCGTCTACCAGTCCGCGATCGCGACCTGCGCGCCGCCGGTCAGTGAGTCGCTGAGGGTGACGCCGACCTTCTTCGGGCCGACGGCCTTCTCTACGACGAACTCTTCGCTCGTGGCGAAGCGGCCGGTGGTGGTCCGTCGTCCTTCGACCTCGACGCGGAGCGTGTGCGCGCCCTCGCGAAGATTTCCGGTGTAGATCCGCTGGACGCCGCCGTTGCGCAGCGCTTCGAGTTCCCGGTGGGTGTAGACGTGCTGGGCGACGGGCTCGCCGTCGATCCACACGCGGGTCGCATCGACCTTCACGTCCTGGTCGGTACCGACTTCCACGAAGACCGAGACCTGGGTGCTCGAGGGATGGAGCAACTGCTCTTCGAGCGCACGCAGCTCTGCGGCAATGGCGAGCACGTCCGACTTGATGTCCTGCACCTGCTGATCGAGGCTCTGCACGTCGGCCTTGCCGCGTGCGTCGCTGCTCCAAGTGGGAAGCGCGGCCACGAATACGAGCGCAGCCGCAATCGACGCGACGGCGATTCGCATTCCCGCGGACCTGCTGTCGTGGTTCCGTGATCGAGGCATTGGGGGGTCCTCCAGATTCCTTACCCGTCCTCGTCGGCCCGTCGCTTTCTTACCATGATGTCAATCACACCCGGTATGCGTCGAAGAAAGGGGTGATTGCACATCGTTTGCATGCGAGCGGGCCGGGGATTCGCAGGTCAGGCGAGCTCGATCTTCGGGCGCCGACCGCGGGACGCCCCGTCCTGCCGAGGCCCGTGGAGCCAGGCCCAGAGGTTCCGGAAGGTCGGGTCGATTCGGAGCCGCAGGCGACGTGCACGAAGGAGCTCGTCCATCGACGCGCGACCTTCGAGCTGGTCGAGCCAGTAGAGCGCTTCGGCGGGCTGACCGTCGCGGAAGAGCAGGCGCGCGAGCCGGATCAGGACTGCTGGATGACGCGATTCGATCTGGTTGGCCTCGCGGAGCAGGATGATGGCCTCGCCCCGCCGTCGGCGTGCGATGCGATCGCTGACCTCGACGAGAATCCGCATCGCGACGTCGGGACGCCCCTGGGAATGCTCGAAGCGAGCGCGGGTCCGAGCGACGTCGGCATCCCTGGGGAGCGCGATCGAAGCAGCGAGATAGGTGGCTTCGAGTTGCTTCGCATCTTCCTGTCTTTTGAAGCCTGCCTGCGCGATGCGGAACGATTCGCGCGCCTCGTAGCCACGGTTGGATCGCGCGAGGAGCGGTGCGATTCGTGCGTGCAGCTCGGGGTCGTGGGGCTCGGCAGCGAGCACGTGACGATAGAGCGTGAGCGCCCGGCGCCATCGCCAGCCCGATTCGAGCTGGCCGGCGCGCTCGAGCAGGCGCTTCCGGTCGAAGGGAATCTGTCGGCTGAAGAGGGGCATGCCGAGCCTCGCGGATCGTGTGATTCGTGGGGGAGGCTCTGCTTTCGGTCGCGTGTCACAACCGCGGCGTGATCGGGAGCACGGCAAGAAGGAGATCGAACCTGCGCATCTCATGCCGATCCGGAGCCGTGCGGCGGGACATCGAGGGCTCGACGTCCACTTCCTCCGGGCGGACGCCTGGCCCGGCGCGGTAGACTCCCCGTGCGCTCCCGGAAAGAAGGAGGCTTCGTGTCGGTTCCCAAGATCGCGATCAACGGCTTCGGACGGATCGGACGAACGATCGCGCGGATCGCGAAGCTCCGCGGCCACTTCGACCTGGTCGCCGTGAACGACATCGCGCCGCCCGAATCTCTGCTCTACGCCTTTCGCTTCGACAGCATCCACGGCCGCTACCCGGGCGATGTCCACCTTCACGAGGGACGGATGAACATCGACGGCGACCCCTTCGAGATCTTCTCGGAGCGGGACCCGGCGAAGCTCCCGTGGAAACAGCTCGGCGTCGACTACGTCATCGAGAGCTCCGGCGCCTTCCGACGCCTCGAACAGCTCGAGCAGCACCTCGCCGCCGGCGCCCGCCGCGTCGTCCTCACGGTCCCCTGCAAGGACCCCCTCGATGCGACCCTCGTCATGGGCGTGAACGACGGCGTCGTGAACGCGGACTCGACGATCATCAGCAACGCGAGCTGCACGACGAACTGCGCCGCCCCGATCGCGAAGGTCGTGAACGACGCGTTCGGGATCCGCCGCGGGCTGCTGACGACGGTCCATGCCTATACCTCGGACCAGCGTCTGATCGACGCCCCCCACGCGAGCGACCTGCGCCGCTCGCGCAACGCCGCGACGAACATCGTGCCGACTTCGACGGGGGCCGCGAGGGCGATCGGCGAGGTGATCCCCGAGCTCGCGGGGCGACTGGACGGGCTCGCGATGCGCGTGCCAGTCCCGGACGGGAGCGTGATCGATCTGACGGTCGAGCTCGAGAGCGACGTGACCGTCGAGAGCCTGAACCGGGTGGTCCAGCAGGCCGCCGAGGGCCCCCTCCGCGGGATCCTCGCCTACAACACCGAGCCGATCGTCTCCTCCGACATCATCGGCGACACCCACTCCTCCCTCTTCGACGCACCGCTCACGCAGGTCCTCGATGGCCGGATGGCGAAGCTCGTGGCCTGGTACGACAACGAATACGGCTACAGCGCGCGGGTCGAGGAGCTCCTGGTCCGCCTCGCGCGGATCGACGGGATGGACGTCGATCTGCGGGACTGAGGCGCACGGGTCCGGCGATCAGGCGGAAAGGCGCACGCATCTACGTCGTGTGAACGGCTTCACGGTCGCGGGTGCACGGAGGGTCGAGTATTCCTCGAAACCTCCGAAAGGACCCATCCGATGCGCCTCCCGCTCTTTTCACGCCGTACCCTTCCGATCGGGGCCTTCGCTCTCGGCCTCCTGGTCGCGAGCGACGCCCTCGCCATCCAGCTCCTGAGCCGCGTCGCGAACGCGTCGATCCGATCGGGCAACGTCACGCTGACCGACGACAGCGTGTCCGGCTTCGCCCCCGGGCCGGTCGGGTCCACCGGACTCGTCGAAGCCAACGGTGCGAACATCGTCCCCGAGATGCCGCTCATCGATTCCGGCGCGATCACCGACCACGATCTCCCGATCGGCGCGCTCGGCGTGAGCGGTGGCTTCGATTCGATCTCGAACGGTCCCGGCGACAATCGGATCTTCGATTCCGGCGGCGGTGCGAGCGTGAGCTGGTTCGACGACCTGACCGTGACCTCGTCGACGCTCCCGTTCGGGACGCCCGTGGACGTCCGCTTCGTCGTCGATCTGGCCTACACCGCCAGCGCGCAGAGCTCGCTCTCCCTGGCGACGGCGTCCGCCGACTGCACCTCGACCGCCGCAGGCGTCCAGGGGATCGTCCCCGCCGACAACCGCTACTTCGATTCGCTCGAGTTCGGGATCTTCATCCAGAACGGGCTCTTCCTCCCGCCGTACCAGGCCGAGTACACGATCTCGACGACCGTCGGTGCGGTCTTTCCCTTCGGTTTCGCCTGCGACGTGTCGAGCTTCGGTGAGGTCTTCCCGACCGGCCCGCCCAACAACCGGATCAACAACACCGCGAGCGGCTGGTCCGCGCTCGGCGTCGCGATCGGCGCCGAGGTCGTGGGCGCGGACGCCGAGCTCGTCTCGGGGCTGATCGGCGGGCCGTTCCCGGCGGTCTCGGCGTCGGGACCCGCAGCGGCGCAGGCGGCGCTGCCCGTGAACCCGTACGTGGTCCCGGAGCCGGCTTTCGGCGCGGGGCTCTCGCTCGGGGGCCTGTTGCTCGCGGCGACGCGGCGGACGCGGCGACAGGGCGTTCGCGTCGACGGCTAGGGGCCCGCGGCCGCGATGCACTCGACCTCGACCCGGGCACCTGCGGCGAGTCCGTTGGCGCCGAGGGCGCTGCGCGCGGGCAACGCGCCGGGGACGAAGTACCCGACGTAGACTTCGTTGAAGTCCGCCCACTCCGAGACGTCCGCAAGGAAGACGGTGCACTTCACGACCCGGTCCATCGAGGAGCCGTGGCGAGCCAGGACCGCGGCGATGTTGTCGAGGGCCTGCCGCGTCTCGGCCTGGATCCCGCCCGGCACGACCGAGAGCGAGCCGGGGGCGGCCCCGATCTGACCCGAGACGAAGAGCAGCCCACCCGTACGGACGGCTTCGGAGAAGGGCAGGTTCGTCTCGCTCGCGGTGTCGTCCGAAAGGAAGACCGGCTCGCCGGGTGTTCCGGAGCCCGCGCACGCGCAGAGTACGAGAGCGAGTCCGATGAGGGCGCGGGCCATGGCGGGCGATCCTCCCATGCGATCTCAATCCGAGCCGCTGCGCGGCTCGAGCCGGCGACCCGAGAGTGAGTCGATCGACCGGCGGATCCGTTCCTCCGTGCGGTGGATGGCGTAGTTGATGGGGCGCTGCTCGATCTCGCCGTCGACGAGCATCCCGAGGATGCCGATGCGTTCCTCACGGAGGAGCTGCGTGCACTCGGCCTCGTCGATGGCGACGAAGCCGTCGCCGTTCTCGAGTTCCCCGGTCATCTGCGTATTCCTCCGCGGGCAGGATTCGGACGCGCTCCTCCATGCTAGCGCCCGCGAGCGTGTCGCGGTGCACACCGCTTCCGTTCCTGCGTCGCCGTGTCGACCGGACGCCGAACGCACGAGACCCGAGCGACGGCGAGTCTCCTCGCCTCCGCTCGGGTCCGTGGTCGGGTGCGGTTCGCGCGGGCCCTAGCGACGTCCGCGACGCGCGATCCGCGCAAGCGCCGCCGCGGCCCCGAGGAGTCCGAGGCCGAACCCCGGCTCCGGCGCGTCGTAGATCGCCGCTTCCGTGGTCAGGTCCTCGACGTCCGCCGAGACCGTGTTCAGTCCGTCGCTGAGGAAGACCCGGATCATGCCGTCCGCCTTGGCCATCTGGATCTCGGTCGTGTTGACCTCGAACTCGCGGGTGGTTCCGGGCAGCTGCACGGCGAGCGGGACCCAGGTCTCGCCCGCGTCCGGGCTGTAGGCGACGTTCATCATCATCTCCTCGGGATCCGTGTCGGGATCGTCGATCTCGAGCTCGATGATCGTCGTCTCGCCCAGCGCTTCCCCGGGCTGAGGGGATCGGATCTCGATCCGCGGCGACTCCGAGGCCTCGCGCGCGGCCATGAGCCCCTGTCCGTTGTAGATCTCCATGCTCACGATCCGGGCCTCCGGATTCACGGGGACCCTCACCTGGAAGGCACCGAACTCCGTCTCGGGGCCCTGCGGATCCTCGGTGAAGGAAGTGGCGTCGAACTCCTGGACGTATTCCTCGCCGAACTCGTCGACCAGTCGAAGCGTGAACGGACCGCGCTGGAACTCCGGCGGCGTAGGCGGCGACGGCCACGGGTAGCGGAAGATCGGGTTCAGTCGAACCAGCTCGAAGCCACGCGGATCGAAGATGCCCTGGATGACCGCGATGTAGCGGGACAGATCCGGGGCGGTGCACTGGACGGTATGGTCGTCGAGCATCAGGTCGTAGGTCGTCGTGTCGACCCAGGCCTGGTTGCTGAGCAGCCCGGGCACCATGATGTCGTTCCGCTCGAGATCCTTGAGGCGACCGCTGACGTTGTTCGTCGTCGGGTTGCCGTCGAGCCGGGCGGTCACGTCCCAGCCCAGCTCGTCGAGGGTCCGGTTGTTGTGGGAGTAGCCGAAGAGATGGCCGAGCTCGTGGGCGAAGGTCCGCTGGGAGCGGCTGTCCTGCGTGTTGCCCCAGGCCGCGTAGCCGGGAATCGTCGCCCGGCCGTTCCCGGTCGTCGGATTGTCCTTGATCCAGCCGTAGAGGAAGGTCCGGTCGTCGGCCCCGAGGCCGGCGCTCACGATCAGCTGACGGCAGCTCTCGAGAAAGTCCACGAGGGCGGCGCCGTCGGTCGAGCCGTCGATCACGCCGTCGCCGTCCGCGTCGTCCGAGAAGTTGGCCGACGGGAAGAGACCCTGGGTATAGAGACCCGCGTCTCCGTCCTGGAAGGGGAAGATGCCCCGGACGAAGGCGTCACCGACGCCGGGCTCGATCTTCGACGTCTCGGGGAGCCCGAGGCCCCCCGGTAGCCAGTTGACCCGCGTGTAGTAGATCTTCGGGTTGCATCGCCGCTCGAACTCGATGTTCTGGAGCGAGCCCGTGTTGTTTGCGGTGTTGAATTCGCCGACGGCAGGGTCGAGCTCGACGAAGAAGTCGACGTCGGTCGACGGTCCGATGCCCGTGGGCGCCGCCAGCTCGAAGTTCAGCGTGCCGTTCTCGCTCGCGAAGTTCGAGAAGATCGTCGCCGTGATCGGGCCGTTGATCGGTGCGAGGCCCGCGACGGGCGTGATTTCGCTCCCATTCACGAAGACGTGCAGGCGGCCGTTCACGCCCGTCACGGGGACGACCGTGCCGGAGACGTTCACTTCCGCGCGGATGACCGTGCTCCGCTGGGAGATCAGCCTGATCGAGTTCGCGTCGTCCTGGATCGCTTGACTGACCCGGATGTCGCCCACCGAGATGTCGACCTGCGCCTGGGCGGCGGAGGCCATGAGTACGAGGCTGCCTGCCAGCAGGCCGATCACGACCCGCCACCGACCGACGACGGACGTCGGTCTCTTTTTCGATCCGGATTGCACACTTTGCATACGTCACCTCTCCCACCCGTCCGCACCGGCGCGCTCGCTCGCGCCGCCGGGTGGATCCGGGTAGACGATGCCGACGCTCTCCGTCCCGAAGAGGGAGCGCCGACGGATTGCCTTCAGGCTACGAAGCGGGTTCGAGCGGGGCCGTGAAGGCGTTCACAGAGGCGATCGTTTTCTGCTCGCCGGTCGCGCGGCGGGACCTCGGGCCTGCGCCTACCGATCACGCTCGAGCGCTTCCAGGACACGCCGGACTTCTGCGCTCTCGACGTATCCCCCGCGTCGAGCAGCTTCGTCGTGTCGGCGTGCCTTGGCGGGGTCGCGCGGCGTTCCTCCGAGCCCGTCCGCGTAGATGCGCGCGAGGAGTCCGTGCGAGAACGCGAAGTCCTGGGCCGCCGCCTTCTCGAGCCACGGGAGCGCTCCCGACACGTCGACCTGGCCCGTGTCGCCACGGAGCATCCCGTACCCGACATTGTTCTGCGAAAGGGGGAGCCCCGCCTCGGCGGCAACCCGGTAGTACGTCACGGCCCGGGCGAAGTCCACGGGCACGCCTCGCCCGGTGACGTACAGGTCGCCCAGGACCTCGTTCGCTTGCGCTTCGCCCGTTGCCGCCACCTCTCCAAGGAGCCGGTGCGCTCGCTCGAAATCTGCCGTGCGTGGATCCGCGATCCCGTTTCGCACCAGACACAGTCCGACGAGGAGCTTGCCTCGGCGCGAACCCGCTGCGAGGGCACGCTCGGCCCACATGCAGCCTTCCTGGCGGCTCGACGGTCTCGCTTCCCGCATCAGAACTGCGGCCAGCGTATCCATTCCTTCAGGATGTCCGGACTCGGCGGCGACGCGGGCCCATCGGCGCAGCTCCGCCTTGTCGATCCGAGGCGCGAGGCCGCGCGCCTCGAGGCTCACGAGGGCATCCACGGCCAGGGCGTCTCCGCCGCTCGCCGCGAAACGAAGCAGGCGGACGACCTCGGTCCAGTCGGCCTCCGTCGTCGCGACGCGTTCGAGTCGATAGGCGAGCCAACGGGACAACACCACGTTGCCCGAGTTCGCCCCTTCGCGGAGTCGTTCGTCGATCCAGGGGCCCGAGTGCTCCTCGAACACGCCGGCGAATTCGTGGGCGAGGAGACGGTCGAGCGCTGGGATGAATCCCTGTCGGGCGGCGTCCTGGTAGTAGACGCGGGCCTTGGCGAGGTCGTTCGCGTCGATCGCCTCCTCGGCGAGGACGTAGAGCGCTTTTCCGTCGCCGAGCTCGGCGGCGCGCTGCCGTAGCGAGGCGGCCTTCTCGGCGGAGCGTTCGACGCCGCGCCCGAGCTGGTAGTGCAACGCGAGGGCCTCGAGCGCCGCGGGCAGGCCGGACGCTGCCAGGCGTTCGTGAAGGTCGAGCGCTTCCCGGTCCGCGGCCTCGGTCGCCGGCTCCCGCTTCTCGAGGAGCAAGGCAGCGAGGGCCATCATACTGGCCGGGTCGTCTGCGGCCACGCCCTTGCGGTACCAGGCTTCCGCGCGCGCGATGTCCACGCGCCCTCGACCGTCGGCGCCCCCCTCGAAGAGCTGTCCGATCCAGAGGAAGTTCGCGGGGTCGCTCGATGCGCCCGCGAGCTCGAGCCAGCGCAGCGCCCTGGCGTCCGTCTCCGCACCACGATCGAGCAGCCAGAGGACTTCGCCGGCGCGGACACGCGCCCCCGGGTGCCCCTGCGCTGCGGCGAGTTCGTAGAGCTCGATCGCTCTGCGGCGCGATCGAACGGCGCCCTTTCCCAGTTGGTAGCGCCAGCCGAGATTGAACTGGCCCTCGCGATCGCCGAGCTCGGCCGCACGTCGATAGAGTCGAACCGCCTTCGGGTCATCGAGCAGGACACCGGTTCCATTCGCATGAAGGACACCCAGTGCAGAGATGGAAGGAGCGAAGCCCTCCTCGACGTTTCGTTCGTAGAGGCGTGCCGCCTTCCGGGCATCGACGGGGACGCCGCGGCCGAGCTCGTAGATCTTGGCGAGCGCGTGCCGGGCGGGTGCGCTGCCCCGTGCGACGCCTCCTTCGAGCATGCGGCGCGCTTCGTCCGGCGCGTAGTGTCCGAGGGATGGATCGAGCAGAATCGCCGCGAGCTCGGCCTCCGCGGCGTTCCGAAGGGTGCGAGAAGCCGTCTCGTTCGATGCCACGCTTTGAAACAGCTCGACTGCACGCGCCCGCTCGTGCGCGTCGTCCGAGCCTCGGGCGTACACGAGGCCCAGATCGAGCTGGGCGAGGGGGTCGCCTCGCTCCGCGGCGCGTTCCAGGAAGGCTTCGGCCTCCTCGGTGTCTCCGGCGGCGAGCGCGCGCTGCGCACGGCCGTGGAGATCGGCCGTCTGCGTCGCGCAGCTGCTGAGCGCGAGAGCGAAAGCGAATGAGAGCGCCGCAACGCGCATGGATCCTCCCGTCGGCGAGCCGGGTTCGGCTCGGGACCCGCCGCCCAGCCTAGCAACCGGGAGATCGTCTCGATGCGACCGGACGCGCCGAGACGTCGACGTGCTCCGGGGGCAGGGCGGGCGTTCGCGCCAGCCGCGGCGCGCGGATAGGAAGCGCTACCCCTCCGACGCCGTCTCCGCCCGGGCCCCCGCCTCGGCGTAGAAGTGCACGTCGCGCTGCGGGAACGGGATCGACACCCCTTCCCGATCGAAGCGCAGCTTGACCTCGCGGGTGACGTCCCAGTACACGTCCCAGTAGTCGTCGCGGGCGCACCAGGGACGGACGATGAAGTTGACCGACGAGTCGCCGAGCTCCGACAGCTTCACGACGGGCTCGGGATCGCCGAGCACCATGGGATGGTCGGCCACGATCGACGCGAGGATCCCTTCCGCCTTCGGGATGTCGTCGGCATATCCGATGCCGAAGACCAGGTCGACGCGGCGGATGCGCTGGGCCGTGACGTTGGTGATCACGTCGCCCCAGATCTTGCTGTTGGGCACGATCAGGGTCTTGTTGTCGATCGTCAGGATCGTGGTCGAGACGAGGCTCATTTCGTTGACCCTGCCGAAGACGCCGCCGGCGCAGTCGATCATGTCACCCACGTCGTAGGGGCGATAGATCAGGACCATGATGCCCGCGGCGAAGTTGCCGAGGGTGTCCTGGAGGGCGAAGCCCAGGACGAAGCCGGCGATCCCGAGTCCGGCGAGCATGGGGCCGATCTCGATCCCGAGCTGTGAGAGGGCGATCAGGAAGCCCAACGCGAGGACGGCGCCCGAGCTCAAGGAGACGAGCATCCGCTTCAGCAGTTGGGAGAAGCGGAGGTGGGGCGCTTCGACGGCGCGCGCGACCACGCGACGGGCGAGGCGCGAGAGCCAGAGGAAGACGAAGACGATCACGCCGAAGACGATCGCCTGGAAGGCGAGCCCGGGGCCGTTCTCCACGAGCCCCCCGCGCAGATTCGAGATCCACTGACTGATCAAGTCGCCGGCGACGTCCCGGTCGAGGGCGTCGAGCGTGATCTCCCCGCTCGAGGTGACGAGGATCTGCCGGTAGGGCGCGTCGTCGAGGCCGAGGCGCGGCATGAGGTCGAGCAGGGCCTCGAGGCGATCCATCGAGCCTTCCATCCGCGTGCGGATCGCCCACTCGTCGGGTGAGGGGGCGAGTGGCGCGCCGCCCAGATCGGCGCGAGCGGCGAGATCGTCGGCGCGGTCGCGTAGGAGGCCGATCCGGCTCGTGACGAGACGGACCTCGCTCGCGACGCCCGCCGCGAGCCACTCCTGCTTCGCCGGCCGGGCGCCGAGGCGCGAATCGAGCTCGACGAGATCGACGGTGAGGGTGAGGAGCTCGACTTCGGTCTGCTCTGCGCGCTCGAGGCGGTTCACGGCGCTCGCGAGCGCGTCTCCCTCTGCGGTCGCCGACGCGTCACTGAGCTCGCGGATGCGCGCGCGCTGATTCTTCATGTCGAGTCCGAGCTGGGCCTCGGCCTCGTCGAGTCGCGCGAGGAGAGAGGCCTTCTCCCGCTCCGCGGTCGGGTCGTTCGCCGACTCGTCGATCAGCTCGGCCTGCTCCCGCAACGCTTCGAAGGCCTTCATCCGAAGCTCGAGGCCGCGTCTCTCGAGCGCGCGGGCGTCGAAGGCGGAGGCCTTCAGGGCGTCCGCGTCGACGGTGGCCGCCTCGGCCAGGCGGGACCGTCGCGTCTCTTCGAGGCGGTCGAGTCGGTCGCCGAGCGTCTCCGGCCCGCTCTCCTCGGCGGGCGCCGCCTCATCGGCGGCGGTCGCCGCGTTCGGAACCCCGCCCGTGAGCGCCAGCGCGAGGAGGGCGCAGAGGAGCCAGCCGAGACGCACCGGGGGCGGTGCCGCCTTCGTGTGCGATTGCGTCGAAGCTGTTCGTTCCACTCCTTGCGCTCCCTGTGCCGTTCGATCCTGGGTCGCCCTCGCGTCCCGGTTCCGGGACGGGCGTCCGCGGGAGCGTGACACGGCGCGGCCCGACGAGCCATCGCGCGCTGCGGCCCGGTCCGCCTATTCGTCCTCGTCCGGCCAGTGGTCGAGCATCGCGTCGATCAGCTCCTCCGCGGCGCCGAGCCCGCCGAGGTGCCCTTCGCCCGGGCGTCGCTTGAAGACCGCCCCCGGGATCCGCTCTGCGAGATGCTCTCCGTGCTCGACCGGGACGATGTTGTCGGCGTCGCCGTACCAGAGATGGACCGGCACCTCGATCTCGTCGAGGG
Source organism: bacterium (assembly GCA_024742285.1). Taxonomy (NCBI): domain Bacteria; species bacterium. Next base: position 148,543 of record JANSYR010000012.1, read on the forward strand.
AGAAGCCCCAATGGCGCCCGAAGAGGGAGGCATCGTGGACGAGCGCCTGCATCTGGCGACGGGCGCCGCGTTGCAGGTCTTCGATGAACATCAAGCGCATGGCGGGGTCTCGGAAGACCTCCCGATCGCCCTCCGGCATGAACCGGGCGAAGGCATCGACCGCCTCGTCGGACCACGGCTCGAGGACGCGGACCAGTCGGGTCAGAACCCTGTTCAGCGGCGACCGCATCCGTAGCAGCAGGTCCGGCGCGAGGCGCACGAGGGGAGAGACACCGCCCTCCGCCGCGTCTTCGCCGACGGAGGGCGCCACGCCGCCGAGCACGACCGCGGCGACGACGCGGTCGGGCATGCGGTGTGCGCAGGAGAGCGCGTAGGGTCCGCCGCCCGAGAGGCCCGCGACGGCGAAGCGGTCGATGTCCTTGGCGTCGCAGAACTGCTCGATGTCTGCGGCCCATTCGCCCACGTTCGTGTAGGCGTGCGGCGTCGAGGCGCCGATTCCCGGGCGCTCGATCGCGAGGATGCGGACGTTGCGCTCGTCGGCGAGCTGTCGCGCGCGGGGTGCGATCTGGCGCCGGGCGCCGGGCGTGCCGTGGAACCAGATCAGGGGACGACCCACGGCGGGGCCGTATTCGGCGTATCCGAGGTCGCGTCCGTCGCTCAGGTGGAACGCGCCCTCGAAGCGGGGCGGGCGGAGTTCGCTCATCTCTCGATGGTCGCCGATGCCGGCCGCTTCGTCATGCGCGGCGAGCGTCCGCGGCGACGCGCAGGAGGTCGCCGAGTCGGCTCGAAGCCTCTGGGCCGAGGTGTTCTACGAGGCGCTCGGCGACGCCACGAAGCTCGGGCTCGCTGGGCGTGATCCGGCCCGTCGCCGCCGCCACCGCCACATCGAGCGTCTCGTCCTCGGCGAGCAGCGTGGCATGGAGGTCCGCCGCCACGTCGCGCAGGTCGCGCCAACGTCGGGTGCCGAGGATCCCTCGGAAGCGTCCCTCGAGTTCGTCGAGCGCGCTGAGCGAGTCCCCGATCAACGTCCGGCCACGGCGCGTGAGAACGACGCGAACGCCCCGGCCGTCGCTCTCGTCGGCTTCGCGGCGCGCGTACCCGAGCGTCTCGATGCTCCGGACCGTCGCACTGGTCGCCTGCCGGCTGACGCCCTGAAGCCGCGAGAGCTCGGAGACACGCGCCCCCTCGTGTCCGATCAACGCGATGAGTCTTGCATGAGAGAGCTGGAGAACGTCGTGTCCTTTCGCGCGCGTCGTCTCACGAAGCTCTTCTTCGACGCGACGGGCGATCAGGGGAAGCACGCCGATCGATCGGCGCGCCGTCTCTCCGAGCGTCGGGTCCGTCTGTTCGTGGAGGCCGAGGTCGAAGAAGACGGACGCGGCGGCGGTGATGAATCGGTCGAGACGGGCCTTTCCGACGCGGTCCGCGTACGCGCTCTGGGCTTCCAGGATCATTCGGACCGCCTCCCGAACGAGTTGTCTCCCTCGGCGGGTCAGTCGCACCTGCTGCGCGCGTTCTCCGTCGACGCGCTCGACGTACCCCGACTGCTCAATCGACTGGACCAGCTTGGTGCACGCCTGGCGGCTGATCGACAGGGCCTGGGCGAGCTGCATCAGGGGGCGCGGTTCGTTCCAGACGAGCGAGAGAACGGGGCCCTGGCTGGCGCGGAGCGGCGCGTATCCGCCCTCGACGGCGAGGCGCGTCACGACCCGTCGTTCGAGATCGTGCGCGATCCCGAGCAGGTGGCGCACCCAGTTGTCGCGATAGCGCTCGACATCCGTGGCGAACGCGGCTCCGGGCCCGGTCGGCGCGTGGGCGGCAGCTCGAGGCATGGCGCAACGGTAACGTGGGTGACACGGAAGGCAACTCGGATTGACAAAGTAATCAGGTTGGGTTTAGTCTCGGGGCGAGCACGATGGAAGTCATCCGCCGGTGCGCGCGGTGCCCGCGCGCGTCGCCCCCGAGGAGCCCGACCGATGTCCCCCGAAACGAACTCCGAACGGACGATCCGCGTCGCGATCGTCGGCGCCGGCCCCGGTGGCCTCTGCATGGGCATCCGTCTCAAGGAGGCCGGCTTCGAAGACTTCGCGATCTTCGACAAGGCCGAGGGCGTGGGGGGAACCTGGTTCCACAACCGCTACCCCGGATGCGCCGTCGACCTGCCTTCCTTCCTTTATTCCTTCTCGTTCGAGAAGAAATACGACTGGCCGCGGCCCTACGCCCCGCAGTCCGAGCTGCTCGAATACATGGAAGGGGTCGCGGATCGGTACGGCCTGCTTCCGCACTGTCGTCTCGGCAACGGGGTGAAGCGACTCGCGTGGCTGGAAGACGAGGCGGTCTGGCGGCTCGAACTCGACTCGGGAGACGTGCACGAGGCCGAGGTCGTCGTCTCGGCCGTCGGGATGTTCAACGACCTGACCTATCCCGAGATCGAGGGGCGGGACGCGTTCGAGGGTGTCGCCTTCCACTCGGCGCGCTGGGACTGGGACGTGCGGCTCGCGGGCAAGCGGATCGGCGTGATCGGGAGCGCGGCCAGCGCCGTCCAGCTCGTGCCCGAGATCGCGAAGGAGGCCGAGCAGGTCCACGTCTTCCAGCGGACGGCGAACTGGGTCCTCCCGAAGGACGACCAGCCCTATACGGAAGAGCAGCTCGCGGCCTTCGTCGCGGACCCGACGCTCCTCGATGCCCAGCGCGACGAGGTCTACCGCTCCGTCGACGAGGGGATGACCTTCGGCGACACCGCGCAGCTCGCCGAGATGGAACGGATCGGCATGGAAGCGCTCGAGCAGGTCGAGGATCCGGTCGTGCGCGAGAAGCTGCGGCCCCAGCACCCCTACGGCTGCAAGCGCCCGCTGCTCTCGAACGAGTTCCTCCCCGCCTTCAATCGACCGAATCTCGAGCTCGTGACCGAGCCGATCGAGTGCCTCACCAAGTCCGGCATCCGGACCACCGACGGTCGCGAGCGCGAGGTCGACCTGATCGTGTATGCGACGGGCTTCTCCGCGACGAAGTACCTGTCCGCTCTCGACGTGACCGGGCGGGACGGACGGCACATCGACGAGGCCTGGGACGACGGTGCCCACGCCTATCTGGGAATCACGACGGCGGGCTTCCCGAACCTCTTCATGCTCTACGGGCCGAACACCAACAACGGATCGATCCTCGAGATGATCGAGCACCAGACGAACCACGTGCTTCGTCACGTGGAACGGCTCGCCGCATCCGATCTGCGATGGGTCGACGTGAAGCCGCAGGCCCAGGAGGCCTACAACGCGAGGATCCAGCAGGCGATCGCGGGTGTTTCGGTCTGGAACCACGAGGTGAACGGCTACTACCGTTCGGCGTCGGGGCGGGTCGTGACCCAGTGGCCCTTCTCGATGACCGAGTTCAAGAACATGACGGAGACGATCGACCCCGACGCCTTCGACGTCGGTTAGGCCGGATCGAGCGATACGCGCGAGATCAGAGAAAGACGAGACGAGACATGGCAGAGAACCAGGAACTCCTCATTCGCGGCGGCAGGATCGTCGACGGCAGCGGCGCCCCCGCCTACGAAGCCGACCTCCGGATCCGGGGTGCTTCGATCGCCGAGATCGGCCCGAACCTCGCGCCGGCGCCCGGTGAGCGCGTCGTCGACGCCGCCGGCTGCATCGTTTCCCCGGGCTTCATCGAGAGCCACACCCACCTCGACGGCGTCATGTGGTGGCAGTCCGATCTCGCGCCGCTTCCCGGCAACGGCGTGACGAGCGTGATCGGTGGGAACTGCGGCTTCGCGCTCGCGCCGGCCCACGACGACCCGAAGGTCCGCGACGAGGTGATCAAGATCTTCTCGTTCTTCGAGGATTTTCCCGAAGGCCCCTTCAAGAGCCATCTGCCCTGGGACTGGCGGACGTGGTCCGAGTACCGACGGTCGATGGAGGAGAACGTGAAGACGCCGATCCACTTCGGCGCCTTCGTGGGCCATATCGCCTTGCGGCTGGCCGCGATGGGCCTCGACGCCTGGGAGCGCCCCGCGAAGCCCGACGAGATCACCCGGATGGCCGAGCTGCTCGAGGACGCGCTCGCTGCGGGCGCGATGGGACTCTCCACGAACCTGATGGATCACGACGGACAGGATCGTCCCGTGCCCTCGCTCCACGCCGACGACGCCGAATTCGAAGCGCTCCTCGCCGTACTCGCGCGCCATCCCGGCGTGACCCTCCAGGTCGTCGTGGACAGCCTGATGCGGATGACGGCGCAGCAATCGACGGAGCGGCTCGCGCGGCTTTCTGACCGGCTCCCGATCCGGATGCAGTGGGCCGGCGTGCCGACGCTGCAGTGGCAGCGGGACTTCGGCCTCCAGGCGCCGCTCGCGGAGCTGCACGAGCGCTTCGGTGCCGAGGGTCGCGACATCTGGACCGGCTACATGCACGTCCCGATCACGACGGTCGCGTCGATTGAGCACTCGCTCCTCTTCGCGCAGTCGAACGACTACGTGTGGCACGAAGTCGTGACCGCAGAGAGCGAAGAGGCGAAGCTCGCGCTGCTGAAGGATCCCGAGTGGCGGGCCCGCGCGCGACACTCCTGGGACAAAGAGGCGAACCCGATCTCGCCCTTCCCGAAGCCGCAGGGGACGGTCCTCGACAACTCGGCGAATGACGTCGGACCGATCGGTGTGACCCTCGGCGAGTTCGCGGAAGAGCTCGGGGTCCACTGCTCCGACGCCCTCGCCGAGTGGTTCGTGCGGAACGGGGTGGCCTCGACGGTCACCATGCCGCCCTGGGAGAAAGACGAGGAGATGGTGGTTCGGTTGATGCGCGATCCGCGCTCGGTCGGGAACATCAGCGACGCCGGGGCCCACGGTCAGATGTTCTGCGGGATCGGCTACAACCTCATGCTCTTCGACCACTACGTGCGCAACGGACTGATCACCGTCGAGGAAGCGGTCCACGTCCAGACCGGGAAGCTCGCTGATCATTTCGGGCTCGCGGATCGCGGGAAGCTCGCCCCCGGCAAGCGCGCCGACGTGACCGTCTTCTCCCTCGACGAGGTCGAGATGCGTCCCCAGGAGAAGACCTACGACGTGCCCGACGGCAAGGGCGGGACGACCTGGCGTTGGACCCGGGCGCCCGGCCCCGTCCGACTGACCGTCGCGAACGGCGAGGTGACCTTCGACCACGGCCGATTCACCGACGCCCGTCCGGGCGAGGTCCTGCAGCCCGAAGCGGTCGCGTGAGCACGGCTTCGGCTCGCTAGCGCGGCGACGCGAGACGATCCCGAGAGGAGAGCCCGGCATGGGACGATTGGATGGCAAGGTGGCCCTGGTGAGCGGCGGCGCGCGCGGGCTGGGTCTCGCGATGGTCGAGGAGTTCCACGAGGAGGGAGCGCAGGTCGTGATCGGCGATCTGCTGATCGAGGAGGCCCGCGCGGCGGCCGACGAGCTCGGGTCGGGATGCGAGGTCGTGACCCTCGACGTCACGAGCGAGGAGAGCTGGGCGGCGGCCATGCAGGCCACGGTGGCGGCGTTCGGGGGCCTCGACGTGCTCGTGAACAACGCCGGCACGGCGGAGGGATCCGCCTTCGCAGACACCACCCTCGAGAGCTATCGGCGCGTCACCGAGGTGAACCAGACGGGCGTCTTCCTGGGCATGCGCGCGGCGGTCGAACCGATGACGGCCCGGGGCGGCGGCTCGATCGTGAACATCTCCTCGATCGACGGCCTGGTCGGTGCGACCGGCATCATCTCCTACATCGCGAGCAAGTGGGCCGTCCGCGGCATGACCAAGGCGGTCGCGATGGAGCTCGCGCCCCTCGGCATTCGTGTGAACTCGATTCATCCGGGGCACGTGCATACGCTGCTTGCTTCCGAGCCCGGCCAGGATCGTGCGCCGATCGAGGCGATGATCGAAGAGCACACGCGTCGCTATGCGGCGATGCGACGGACCGGGACGCCGCGTGAGATCGCGAAGCTCGCGGCCTTCCTCGCCTCGGACGACAGCTCCTACAGCACCGGCTCCGAGTTCGTCGCCGACGGCGGATTCACCGCGGGCTACCCGTCTCCGGGATCGTCCTAGCTCGCCTGAGGGCCTCGCGGCGGCGAAGTGCGGCCCGATACCCGCGTCCATCCACCGCCCCTCGTCGGGCGCGCGCGTGCGGGCGATCGCGCGCGGTCGCATTCGGCCTCGAACCGTCCCCGGCGTCCCGGAACGCGCTTCCCGGTTGCGGGAAACGGTACTCGCGTCCCCCATTTCCTGCTGGACTCCGCGACGCGAATCGGGTCATGATGCCTCGATCCAGCTTCCGAGGAGACCGACCCGCATGCGATCGATTTTGACGATGACCCTTCTGCTCTGCCTGAGCTGGGCGACGACCGCGTCTGCCTGGTTCGAGCAGGAAGTCGAAGTCCCCCAGGACACGCGCGAATTCTTCGTCGACGAGACGAAGCTTCCCTTCGACCCGGTTCCCTTCCTGCCCGCGCAGCAGTACTGGGGCATCGACGAGGGGGCGGGCTATCGGATCGAGGTGCCGGAGGCCTGGAACGGCGATCTCGTCGTCTATACCCACGGCTTCCGCGGCGAGTCGCCGGAGCTGACCGTCGACAACCCGCCGCTCCGCGAGTACCTCCTCGCCAACGGCTACGCCTGGCTCGCGTCGAGCTATTCGAGGAACTACTACGACGTGCGTGCCGGCGTCGAGAGCACGAACAGCCTGGTCCGGTTCTTCAAGGCGAACATCGCCGAGCCGAATCGGATCTACATGACGGGCTTCTCGATGGGCGGGCACGTGATCGGGGCCGCGATCGAGCAGTTCCCGAACTTCGCCTGTCCAGACGGCCGACGCGGTCGCTTCTGCCGCCGGATCGTCGACCTGCTCGGGAAATTCTCGGGTGGCGTCAAGTACGACGGTGCGAACCCGCTCTGCGGCGTGATGGGCGACGAAGCCCTCTTCGACTACTTCGGCGACTTCGCCTACGCCGCCGAGACGCTCGCCGGCGCGCCGTCGGAGTTTCCGCCGCCCCCCGACTACTTCGACCGGATCTTCCTGCCGACGATCTCGGCGCTCTACCTGAACCCGCTGGAACTCCTCGGTCCCAACGGCGCCGCGGCGATCCCGAACGCACAGGGGGAGAAGCTCCGCACGTTCACGACGCAGATCTCGGGTGGTCCTCGGCCGCTCGGGGACGCGGCCTTCCCGTTCTTCCAGCAGCTGCTCTTCAGCTTCGCCGGCGCGGACGGCACCCTCGACGGGATCGTGTCGGGCAACATCTTCGACAACACCGATCGCGCCTATCAGCTCGATGCGGACCCGGCGGTCTCCGCCGAGGAGCAGGCCTTCAACGATGCGATCCTGCGAGTCGCGCGAGACCCGGGTGTCAATCCGCCTCAGTTCCTGCGCGTGAGCCGCGTGCCGATCATCACGGGCCGGGTCGACATCCCGGTCGTCTCCGTGCACACGACGGGCGATCTCTTCGTGCCCTTCAAGATGCAGCAGATCTACGCCGAGGAAGCCGCGTCTCGCGGTCGCTCGCACAATCTGGTCAGCCGCGCGACGCGCGCGATCGGCCACTGCGAGTTCTCGCCGGAGGAGCTGATCGAGAGCTTCGACGACATGGTGAGCTGGGTGGAAGACGGCGTGCGTCCGGCCGGGGACGACATCCTCGATCCGGCCACGGTCGCGGACCCGCTCTTCGGCTGCGGCTTCTCTCGCGGCACGACGGCCTCGCGCCCCTTCGCGCCCTGTCCCTGATCGGGCCTCGCCCCGATCCGCTCGCCTGAGCGAGTCCGGGTCCCACGACGCCCCGCCCGCTGCTCCCACCCGGGAGTGCGGCGCGGGGCGTTCTCGTGGGGACCGGCCGTGAGCGCATCGGCCCGCTGCGGCGCGTCTATTCCGATGCAGGGGCCCGCGAGACAGCGGCCTCGGCGCGACCCACGCGCGCTTCGGCGGCGGCGAGGGCCTCCTCCGCCTCGACGACCTTCGCGAAGCGCGCTTCGTAGCGCTCGATGATCGGGTTCAGCTGATCCATGCCTTCGAAGGCGTAGCGCGCCGGGTCCTCGCCGCGTTCCTCGATGTTCTCGACGAACTGCTCGACCGCTTCGACCTCGCGCTCGAGTTCGTCGAGCTGGCGTTCGGCCTCGCGGAGGGTCTCGCGCGCACCGGCCAGCTGGCTTCGAGCGGCTTCGAGCTCCGCCTCCGGGTCGAGGGCGATGGCGGCTTCGGCCGCCGAGTCGTCTGCGGACCTCGTTTCGCGAGTCGCGCCGAGGCCGCGGGTCCCAGCGCCGTCTTCTGTCGCCGCACCGGGCCGCGGCGCCGCGTCGCCCGCGGGCGCTTCGGGCGCGGACGGTCGCAGGAGCGCGACCGCAACGCCGAGGGCGAGGATTCCGAACAATCCGAGGATGACGCCACGCGCGTTCACGACCGACCGATGACCTCCGCGGCCAGAACCTAGCGTGGTCTCCGGGGCACAGAGCCGACGATTCTTCTTCGGCTGCGCCCGGAAGGGCCGCTACCGCTCCTGGACCGACTGCAGGTCGTTGGCGACGCGCCAGATGAGACCGACGGCCTCGCCGTCGCTGCCGTCCTCGCCCGCGAGGTTCCTGCCCCAGACGGGCATGTCGCTGGTTCCCTGGGCCCGCGGCATCGTCGTCCCCGGCACGTAGGCGACGAATCGGGTCCCCAATGGGTGCCCGTACTTCGAGCGGAGCCGGGTCAGCGCCGGGGGCGGCGGCGTCAGCGCGTTCGCGACCGGCCCCTGCCCATCGGCCTCCGCGCCGTGACAGGCACTGCAATCGCGGAGGTACGGCCCGTGTCCGCGGAGTGCGTTCGCCTCCGCGATCGAGGCCACGCGCATCAGGACCGCGACCCGAGTCGCCATCCGCGGGGATCGACGGCCCGACCGAACCGCTGCGTGCCGGGCTGGAAGCGACGCGGCTCGCACTGAGCGTCGAGCAGCTGCTGCCCGCGGGCGCGTCGCCGTCGGTGAGGGCCGGTTCATCGTCGCGGCCCGCAGGCCGTCTTTCCCGGTACGCTCTGGACCGGGCCCCGAGCGGGCCCGGGGAGGGCGCCCATGAGGACTGGTTCGGGGATCGCGTCGGAGCTTCGAGTCGTCGAGATCGGGTCGAGTCTGTCGGTCGCGTTGGCGGGCATGACGCTGGCCGACGCGGGCGCGGAAGTGATCTCGATCGAGAAGCCGGGCGGCAGCCTGCTTCGGCACGAGCCCGGCTTCGCGATGTGGGGCCGGGGCAAGCGCAGCTGCGAGCTCGATCTCGCCGTGCCGGCCGGGCACGACCGGATGCTCGAGCTCGTCCGATCGGCCGACGTCGTGTTGCTCGGAATGAAGCCGGCGAGCCTGGATCGCCTGCAGCTGGGCTACGAGCACCTCGCGGACGGCGCCGACCATCTCGTCCATGCAACGCTTACGGGCTTCGGGCCGAGCGGGCCCTACCGTGACGTGCCGGTCTACGATGCGGTCATGCAGGCCCGGGGCGGAAGGATGTACGACTTCTCGCCCATGCACGGCGGAACGCGTCCCGCGTTCGCGGCGGCGATGGTGCCGACCTACGGCGCGGCGATGGCGCTCCTGACCGGTGTGTTCGGGGCGCTGCGCGAACGGCTGCGGAACGGCGGGCGCGGTCAGCGAATCGAGACGAGCATGGCCCGGGCCCTCACGGTCTACGACCTGACGGGATGGATGCCCGGTGGCCCGCCGCCGCTTCGCACGGAGGACGTGCCCTTCCTGCCCTACAGCGTCGCGCGCACCCGCGACGGGGTCTGGATCCAGTTCGCGCAGAACGGTCCCGCGCTCTTCGCGGACTTCCTGCGCGTCCTCGGGCTCGAGGACGAGATCGCCTACCTGGACGCGATGTCGCCCACGGCGGATCCCGCGCTCAAGCGGCACCACCGCGATCTCGTGCAGGCGAAGATCCGGGAGAAGACCTGGCAGGAGTGGCAGGCGATCTTCGCCGACGAGCGGAACCTCTCCGCGGAGCCTTTCCACGCGCCGGGTGAAGCGCTCTCCCACGCGCAGTTCGAGGCGATCGGAGACGTCGCCCTGGTCGCCGACGCGGAAGGGCGACCGACGCGGCAGCTCGGTCCCCTCTTCGACGTGCCTTCCCGCCCGCTCGCGCCGGCGGGGTCCGCACCCGGCGCAGCGGAGGCGACGGTGGCCTTCTCGGGACCGCCGGCGGCGGACGTTCCCGAAGCGAAGCCGACCGGGGACGACGTCGGAGCAGGTCTGCTCGCGGGCGTGACCGTGCTCGAGCTCGGCATGTGGATCGCCCTGCCTTTTGCGGCGACCCAGCTCGCCGAGCTCGGCGCGCGCGTGATCAAGCTCGAGCCGCTCGAAGGCGATCCGATGCGCACGACGGGACCGGTCGCGTTCAAGATCGTGCAGGGCAAGGAGAGTCTGGCCCTCGATCTCAAGCGACCCGAGGCGACCGAGATCGTGCATCGCCTGGCCGAGCGTGCTGACGCGGTCCTCCACAGCTACCGACCCGGCGTCCCGGAACGACTCGGTATCGACTTCGCGACGCTCTCCGAGAGGAATCCGAGCCTCGTCTATCTGTACAACGGCTCCTACGGCTCGCGCGGACCGAAGAGTCCGGCCCCGGCCTTTCACGTCACGGGTGGAGCCGTCGCGGGTGGCGCCTGGGCGCAGGCGGGTGCGGGCTGCCCACCGCCGCCCGATGCGGTGCTCTCGGACGAAGAACGCGCGCAGGTGTCGCGACGGCTCGAGCTCGCGAACGAAGCGAACCCGGACTTCAACTCGGCGGTCACGGCGGCCGCCGCGACGGCGATGGGCCTCTATCACCTCGAAAGAACGGGGGAGGCCATCGAGCTCGAGACGCGCATGATGCTCTCGAACGCCATGATGATGTCGCCGGACTTCGTGGCGTTCGCGGGGCGGCCTCCGTCGCGAGAGGTGGACGCGGAGCTCGACGGCTACGGGCCGCTCTACCGTCTCTATCCCGCCGCGACGGGCTGGGTATTCGTCGCGGCGCCACAGCAGCGGGACTTCGAGCGGTTGTGTGCGGCGCTCGGGCTCGAGACGGCCGCGACGGACGATCGTTTCGCGAACGCCGAAGCGCGTGAGCGAAACGCCGACGCGCTCGTGGAGGCGCTCGGCGCGGCGATCGCGAAGCGCGACGCCGACGCGCTCGAGGCGGAGCTCTCGGCGCGAGGCGTCGCCTGCATGCGGGCGGACGCGGGCACGTACCGGACCTGGCTCTTCGAGCAGGATTGGGCCCTCGAGCAGGGCGTCGTCGTCGACGTCGCCGAATCGATGGCGGGCGGATATCGACGCTACGGCGCGCCGCTCACGAACGATCACCCGGCCGAGCTGCGCGGCGCCCGACCGGCCGGCGCCGAGACGCGTTCGCTCCTCGCCGAGCTCGGCTATTCGCCGGTCGAGATCGAGGGACTGCTCGCGGAGAGGGTCGTGGCCGTGGCCGAGGAGGGCTGACCGCCACGAACCGCTGGGACTCGGCGAAGGCCCGAACTCAGGCCCGGGTCCAGCGACTCTCGAACAGGTCGCCCGGCTCGAAGGGCCGCAGGTCGACGTAGATCCGCTCGTAGCCGGTCTTCTGGATCAACCATTCGCCGTCGCGCTTCACGTACTCATCGGCATAGAAGGCCGTGCCGGTCAGGATCGATCGAGCCGGCATCTCGGGTAGCGCTGGGCCGTTGTTGATGACGCGATCCTCGAGATACCAGGTGCCGGTCGCGGCAGTCTCGCTGGTCAGTCGGATTTCGGGGTGGTGGACCTGATGCATCGTGACCAGCTCGTTCTCCATCGCGTCGCGGAGCCAGGCGACGATCGCGTCTCGTCCCTCATAGGCGTTCTTCCCACCGTCGTACGCGGAGACGGCGTCCGGGGCGAAGGTGCTGGCGAGCAGATCCCAGAGCTTGCAGTCGACGGCGCGCAGATAGCGGTACTTGAGCTGGCGGATCGCTTCGATCTCTTCGAGGGGATTCATCGGAGTCTCCTGCATGGGGAACGGGTGGGGAAGAGGGCTCCGATGATGTTGGCAAGCTCTGGGCGGATCGCCAGGATCGATCGATGACCGACATCGCCAGGCCTGGCGGGTGGTACGCTCGGGTGGGTCGATCCGCGATCGGGAAGAGAAGGGGGCGTCATGACTGTCGATGAACGCGAGCTCAAGGAAACCGTGGCTTGCATCGCGATCCAGAGGCTGCTGGCTGCCTACGCCGATGCAGTCAACCGCAGGGCCTGGGGCGAGTTCACGGATCTCTTCCAGGACGATGCGGTGATCGAGATTACGCCGTCGAAGAGCCAGGCCCTCGTCGTCGAGGGGCCCCGCGCGCTCGGCGACTTCATCGGTGAGGCGATCGAGGGCTTCGAGTTCTTCCAGCTCGTCTTCCTGAACTCCCACTTCGAGATCCAGGCGTCGGAGGGGACGGCGACGGGCCGGAACTTCATGGTGGAGATGCGCCAGGACCGGGCATCGGGTCGATGGACCCGCGTCTTCGGCGTCTATCACGATCGCTACCGCCGGGTCGACACCCGCTGGCGCTTCGAGCATCGCGCCTTCCATGCGCTGGCGGCCACCGCCGGACGCGACAACCACGTCTTCGACTTCCCCTCGGTCGGCTGATCGCGCGCGAGGGGCGCGCGCCGGCAACCCGAGCGTCCCCTGGGCCCCGTGCTCGCCCGAATGGTGCCCGGGTGGGATCCGTCCCGAATCGGATCGAGGTCGCTCGGCGGCAGGCAGGAGCGTGCTTCAGGCACCCACGCCCCCGGCCGATACGAAGGTCGAAGAGGGCGAGGGCGACGAGGGTGAGCGGCGAACGGAAGCGGATCGAGGGGCTGGATGGGTTGCGTGCGATCGCGCTGCTCTCGGTCGTCTTCTTCCACCTCGAGACCAAGCCCTGGATTCCCGGCGGCTTCGTCGGCGTCGACCTCTTCTTCGTGCTCTCCGGATTCCTGATCACGGGACTGCTGCTCGACGAGCTCGACCGCCGCCAGACGATCGACCTCACGGCCTTCTATCTCCGCCGGGCGCGAAGACTGCTTCCCGCCTTCGCTGCGATGCTCCTGGGCGTGTTGAGCGTGAGCCTTCTCGTGCTCGACCCCGACGCCCGCGCGTACCCGACGCTCGAGGAACTCAATGCCTCGGTCCTCCTCGCGGTGCTCTACGGATTCAACTGGTTGGTCGCCTTCGATCTGCCCTACATGCGCGCGATCGCGCACGTCTGGTCGCTGTCGATCGAGGAGCAGTTCTATCTCGTCTGGCCGGTCGCCCTGATCTTTCTCACGCGCCACGCCGGATCGGAAGCCGCGATCCGTCGCGTCGTCGTGCTCGGGATCCTCCTCTCCCTCTCGATTCCGTTCTGGGACACGGACTGGGGCTGGAATCGCCTCTACTACGGGAGCGACTACCGCGCGAGCGGGCTGCTCCTGGGGTGCCTCGTCGCGCTCGCTCGCCGGGATCCCGAACTGCGGCAATCCCTCACCGAGCCCTCCGTGCTCGGCCCGGTCGCCGCGGCGTCCTGCGCGTTCCTCGTGTTCGTCGCCGCGACCACCGCTCCCGATCAGCCCTATCTCTACCTCGGCGGATTCCTCTGCATCGGGCTCGCCAGCGCCGCGATCCTTCTCTTCGTCGTCGAGGCAGCCCCCGGGCACCCCGTCGTCCGATTCCTGCAGCATCGGACGCTCGTCTGGATCGGTCGTCGATCCTACGCGGGATATCTCTTCCACATGCCGCTGGTGATCTGGACGCGGCGACTCGACGTTCCACTCTTCGACCAGATGGTTCTCGTCCTCGGTCTGACCTTCTTGCTGGTCGAGGCCTCCTGGCGCTGGATCGAGCGGCCGATGCTGGAAGGACGCGCGGGGACCGCTCCGCAGGCCGGCGAGCGGTAGTGCCCGTCGCGATCGAACTGGGCCCGGGCGCTCCAGGCGTCTCAGCGGACGGGGAGATGCCCGATGCGGGGCCGCCGGCGCGATGCAGCCAGGCCGGCGAGACCGATTCCCAGCAGCAGCGCGGTTCCGGGCTCGGGGACGACGCGGACCCGGAACGACTCGACGACGCGCTCGCCGACGGACACGGTGTCGATCTCGAAGCGGGTCCGTGAGGGGTCGATCCCGACGACGTCGATCCGGTCGAAGCCACCCGAGAGACCGCCGGGCGCCTCCGCGGTGATCAAGGGGTAGACGCCCAGCCCCGTTTTCGGACCGAAGACCACCTCGAGAACGCCGTCGAGGACCGACGTTCCGGTCCGGATCACGGCGGAACGCTCCGCGTCGGGCTCGTGGTCGAGCACGATCGAGAGCTCGGATCCGGTGCCCAGCTCCATCTCGCCGGAGACGTCGACGCGAGCTCCGGCGAGGCGAAGTGCACCGCGCGCCGAGCCGTCGTCGGACTCGGCGACCCCGATTCGCGCGCGCTGCGTGGAAAGGGATCCGCCGTTCAGCGCGACCGCTCCGTCGGCGTGGCCGTCCGCGAGCGCGACGCCGATCTCGGTTGAGGCGAAGCCTTCGATGGAACCGGAGAAGTCGAGCCGTCCCTTTGCGCTCCCCCGATCGTCCACCTTGCCGATGGTGAGCAGGCTCGTCTCGGAGGAGGTGCCGCGAATCGACCCGCCGGCGAGATCGAGGATCCCCGTCGCGTGGCCTGCGTCCTCGCGGGCCGACCGATAGAGGCCGGCGACGAGCACGTCGACCGTCAGTTCAGTGTCGCCCTCCACGGTCAGCCTGGTGTCGTAGTCGCCGGCCCCTCGACCAACGCCGGCCGACACGTAGCCGGTGTCGTAGAGGTCGTCGGTGAAGGGCGCGCTGCGCAGATCGCCTCCGACGCGGACCGCGGCGTGGACCCGATCCGCGGGATCGAAGTGGGATTCCGAGCGGTAACGGGTGGTGCCGAGGTAGAGGGCCAGGGTCTCGAGGTCGCCCCCGATCTCGACCGTGCCGGTCACCTCTCTCGGCGCGGAGACCGGCGTGTCGTTCCGGACGTCGAAGGCGGGAACGAGCTGCCCGACGACCATCACGGTCTGCGCGCCGACGACGTTTCCCGCGACCTCGAACGTCCCTGTCGCGGGGCGGCCGGTCCCCGATCCGACGGTGATGTAGTCGAGGATGGCGTCTCCTCCGACTTCGAGCGTTCCGTCGACGGCGACGACCGGAGCCGACGAGACGCCGACCGCGACGTCGCGCAGGACGGGACCCGACGGCTGGGGGATGCCGAGGGTGACCTCGAGATCGCCTCCGACGGAGAGGCGCCCGACGTTGCGGAAGTCGGGATCGAGAACGAATGAACGCTCGCTGAAGGACGTCCCCACCGCGACGCCGGAGAAACCGCGCACCGATCCGCCGACCTCGATCGCGCCCTCCGAATAGCCCGCTGGCGGGTCCGATTGGCCGATGGAGCCTCGTCCGACCGTGAGCCCGCTCCCGCGGTCGGCGTCCCGACCCGCACTGCCCGTGAGGTTGCCTCCGACACGCAGCGTGTCCGGTCCAGCCGGGTGGGTCGCCCCCTCGAGGCCGAAGTGAGGCGTTCCCACGACCACGGATCGACCGATGTCGAGGTTCCCGCCGAAGGCGGCCGCCGCCGGGCCGATCGCCGGAGGCGATCCCTGGAGTACGAGGCGCTCGAAGCGCCATGCCGTGTCGTCTGCGGCGAGACTTCCTGGCCCGAGGAAGACGTGGTGCCAGGACGAGGGAACGTCGCCCTCCAGGAACGGGGAGTCGGCGCGGAGCGCGACGGTCGCGCCGTTCTCGACGATCACGACGTCGTCGGCGCTTGGTGCGGCGCCGCCGTCCCAGATCGAAGGATCGAACCAGTCCCCTCCGTCTTCGGCCGAGAGCGTCGTCAGGCCGACCTGCGCCTGGGCAGACCCGCCCGCGCCGCCCGCGACGACCATCAGAAGCGTCAGGACGGGGAGCGCGAAACGCCGTCGCTTCACTCGAGGATCCATGGAGCGTCGAGACCTCCTGGCAGACGACCGCCTCGAAGCGAGCCGTGACCCGCCCGCGCGACGCTGCACCCGGACGTGGTCCTCCGCAGGGCGATGTGGCAGATCGATGCGTCCGTCGGCGTCCGGGGGCGGGGCCCGATCCCGAACCGTCGATCGTTCTCGGATTCGATCGACGCGACGCAGGTCGCGCCGCGATCGGTCGGGGCGAAAGTGACTCACTCTGCTCGACTTCGATCGCGCGCCTCCCGAACCGGCTCGCCAGCGCGCTTCGCCGTTCCGGCTCCGGGCTGCTCCGACGAGCGAGGGCCGGGCGTCCAGGCCTAGAGTCCGCCGCGGCAGGGCGCGTGGGCGATCGGTGCGGCCGGGAGGGACGGGATGGGTTCGAGGCGATCGATTCGGAGGGAGCGGAGCTCGGTGTACGCGGTCGGAGCCGGGTGGCTGCTGATCGCCGTGGCGCTCGGTTGCGGCGGTCGCGAGCTCATCGCGTTCGACGACCCGACACGGACGCCGCGACGGACCCTGGAAGCGAGCGAGTACGCCGTCGTCGCCGGGACGCCCTGGGCCGCCGAGGCCATGGACGACGTGCTGGCGCGGGGCGGGAACGCCTTCGACGCCGCGGTCGCCGGTCTCCTCGTGCTGAACGTGACCTTCGGTGAGGCCGCGAGCTTCCCCAGCATCGCGCCGCTCCTCGTGTGGGACGCCACCGCGGGGGAGGCGAGCAGCTACGTCGGCGTCGGCACGGCACCCGCCGCCGCCACGATCGAAGCGTTCCGAGCGCGTGGCCACGAGGTCGTCCCGGCGCGCGACGTGATCGCCCAGCTCGTACCCGCCTCGCCCGACGTGATCGTGGAGCTGCTGCAGCGCCACGGCACCCGCCCCTTCGGCGAGCTGGCCGCGCCCGCGATCGAGATCGCCGAGGCGGGGTTCGCCATCCATGCGACCACGGCGAGGAACCTCGATCTCAGCTGGATCGAGCGGCTCGGAATGCGATTGCTGCTCCCCTACAACGCGAAGGTCTTCACCCAGGGCGAGTGGTGGAAACCGATCCGCGCCGGCGAACGCCTGCGTCGGGTCGATCTGTCCAAGACGCTCGCTGCGCTCGCGCGTACCGAGGCCGGCTGCCTGGAGGAGGGAGGCGAAAGGGAGGTCTGCCTCGAAGCCGTCCGCGAGCGGTTCTATGAAGGGGACATTGCCGAGGCGATCGTCGCGCTCCACGAAGCGCACGACGGGTTCATGACGGCCGAGGATCTGGCGGGTTATGCGGGCAAGTGGGAAGCTCCGCTGCGGGCCCGCTTCGGTGGGTACGAGCTGCTGTCGAACGGGACCTGGACCCAGGGCATCGCACTGTTGATGGCGGCGCAGATCCTCGATGGCGTCGCGGTCGACGGGCTCGAACACAACAGCGCGCGCTACGTCCATACCCTCGTCCAGGCGCTCGAGCTCGCGATGGCGGATCGTGAGGCGTACGCCGGCGATCCCGACTTCGTCGACGTGCCCCTCGGCGTCCTGCTCTCCGAAGCCTTCGCCGCGAAGCGGCGTGCCGAGATGGGGTCGCGTGCATTCGGCGCGCTCCCCCCGCCGGGTGACGTCCCGGGGGATGCCGCCTGGCGTCCGGCTTCCCCGACGCGTCACGCCTTCTCCGCACCGCCGAGATTCGGTCGCGACACGACCTATCTGGCGGTCGTGGACGGCGAGGGGAACAGCGTGTCGATGACCCCGAGCGACTTTCCGGTTTCGCCGATGGTGCCCGACACGGGGCTCGTCCTCGGCATCCGCATGACCCAGTTCCGGCTCGATCCAGAGAGCCCGACGGCCCTCGCGCCGGGGAAACGGCCGCGTGTCACGCCCCACGCCGCGATGCTGCTGCGGGACGGCCGGCACGTCATGAGCTTCGGCACGCCGGGCGCCGAGATGCAGACCCAGGCGAACCTGCAGGTCCTGCTCAATCATCTCGTGTTCGAGATGGGGATCCAGGAGGCGATCGACCAGCCGCGTTTCCGGTCGCTCACCTGGCCGGACTCGTTCTCGCCCCACGATTCCGAGCCCGGCATGATCGAGCTCGAGGCGACGCTCTACGATGCGATCGCCGACGACCTCGAGGCGCTCGGCTACCGCGTTCGTCGCTGGGACGACTGGGATCCGCACTTCAGCGCGGTCGGCGCGATCCGGCGGCGGGACGACGGCACGCTCGCGGTCGGTGCGGATCCGCGCGAGGCGACCACGGCGAAGGGCAGATAGGCGCGAAAGTCGCCTGACCGTGGAACCTCGCCTCGGTTCCATGGCCCATTTCGATCGTCCCGAGACGATCGAGGCCGCCCCTCCGCGAGGGGAGCGAGCCAGAAGGAGCGAGCATGAAATTTCGGAGCATGTCGAGAGGAGCCGGTCGAGTGGTGGGGGCGGCCATCGCTCTCGGCGGACTGGGCGCGGGCGCGGCGGGGGCGGGCGAGCTGCCGTATCGACTGACGACGATCGACCACGACTACGACGCCGACGGCGTGATGGACGCCCAGACGGTGATCCAGTACGACGCCGCCGGCGATCCGACCGGCGCGACCTACACGTACACGGGCGACGGTACGCCCGACCGATTCGTGACCGAGGACGACGAGGCCGCCAGCGAGATCAGCACCTTCGACTTCGACGCGGCGGGCCTGACGACCTCGACGACCCTCGATCGCGTGAACATGGACGCCTCGACCGAATCGATCGCCGTGGTCCAGACCTACGTGGGCGGGGCTGCGACCCGAAGCGACTCGACCTTCGACTTCGATGGCGTGGTGAGCGCGACGTACTCGACTTTCGCCTACGCCGGACCCGACCTCGACACCGTCGAGACGCGGGATGCGGGGACGGACGCGCTGCAGACCACGCTGACCCTCGTCTACGGCGGCGACTCGCTGCCCGACGTGGCGACCCTCGTTTCGCCGGGCAGCATGGGCTTCCCCGGCCTCGAGGTCGAGACGACCTACAACTGGCGCCCCGACGGCCAGCCCGACGATGTCACCTCCACCTGGTCCCAGGTCTTCCCGGGCGGGCCCGTCTTCTTCGGCGGCGGCACGGGCGACTACCAGTACGACGCAGAGGGGCGCCGCGTGGTCGAGGTCTTCACGGTCGACACCAGCCAGGGCGCCTTCGTCGCCGAGTTCTTCGGCTTCGAGTACCGCAAGACGCTCCACTACGACGAGCTCGATCTGCTCGCCCTCGAAGAGATCGACATCGACGACGACGGCTCTCTCGACGCGACCCGCACCGCGACCTGGGAAGCCGGCGACTGCACCCCCGTCTTCGTCTGGGCCCCCAACGGACGGCCGGAGTTCGTCGCCGTGCCCGGCACGCCCTATGTGCCGGGTACGGGCTGGCAGTCCGTGCGGAACTGTCCCGAGCCCGCGACCGGGGTGTCGCTCATGGCGGGCATCGGCGCGCTCGCATGGCACTCGCGGAGGCGCCGCGCGCGCGCAGCGAGGGCGTAGCCCGTCGTCGAACGCGTAGGGAGCGTCGAAGATCTTCTCGTCGCGGTTCGCGGAGCCGTCGACCTTCACGACGGCGTCGCCCTTGCGGAGATTCCCGCCGTTCACCCCGCAGTCCTCGGCGACGGTCCGATTTCGCTTGCGCCTCGAGCAAGAACGGAACGAGGGCCTCGCGAAGGGATGATGAGCCGGCAGGCTGTAGCGCACTGACACCTCGGGGAGGCGGATCGCCCCTGCCCGCGTGCCGTCTCCACGGGCTGTCGCGAGCCTCGCGGACCCGGGGCGATCCCAGGGCGGGGCGAGGGAGCCTTGTGGGCACGATTCGGCGCAAGGGCTATCTTTGCTGACGGACGTTCAGATACATGCCTCGCCGACCCCGGAGCGTGGCCCTTCGCTCCACTGCGGGCTTCTGCCAGGCGGAGGGACGAATCCATGTCGAAGCGAACGCCGACCGTTCTCCTTCTTCTCCTTCTCGGCCTATCGATGGCGACGGCCTGCGCCACGGGCGAACCGGGCGGCGCCCCGAGCCAGGAGAGTCCGCCGCCCGTTTCCTCGCCCCCGCCCGCGGAGCGCATCGGCGACCTCGTGAAGGTCGACATCGAGGCGGACGGCGAGCTCTTCATCCGCGAGGACCATCGGATCGGCGGCTTCGATGCCGTCTACTTCCCGCTCGCGACGATCGAGTACGCGTCGGGTTCGCCGACTCTGAACGAGCGGACCGAGAACGAGTTCCTCGGACTGCTCGAGCAGTCCCTCGTCGACAACGCCGAGAGCGGGGGGATCGAGGTCGCCGACCGGGCAGGTCGGTGTGTGATCCGCCTTCAGATCGCCATCGAGGACCTCGAGATCGCGCGTCGGCGTCGCACGGGCGGCACGGGCGACTGGGCATCGCTGACTTTCGCCATGGAGCTCAGCGATTCGAGAACGGGCGAGCCGCTCGCGCGCTATGCGAAGCCAGAGCGGATCATGTCGCCCGGCACGGGTGAGAACCGCACGGAGCTGATCCTCGCCAACTACGCCGCCATTCTCGAGAACATCGATCTGCCTGCCATCGTGACGGGTGTGACGGCCGAGCCGTCGCCTCCCCGCGACGACTGCGAAGGCGCACTCGCGGGCCTCCGGCCGGACGCCCGACCGTAGCGGCGCGACCTTCGGGGTCTACCTTCCACGGCTTCCGACGCCGCCGCCGCCGCCACCGGCGGACGGGCGCGGGTTCGTTCGCCTCGAATGCGCGGGCGCTACTTCCAGCCGATGGATTCGTAGCCTCGCTCCGCGAGACAACGGTCGACGTAGTTGACGAAGACCGGATCGGGCTCGGAGGAGCCGATCATCCACGAGAAGAATCCGATGATCGATCCCGAGACGAGCCCGATCAGCGCGCCGATTCCCGCGCCGCCCCGGATCGCGCCCGTCGCCGCTCCCGTCGCGGTCCCTACGGCCGCCCCCGCGCCGGTCCTCTTGGCGGCTTCTGCGGCCTGATTCGTATCGAGGTCGGCGTTCTCGGCGAGCGCGATGCAGTCATCGACGTCCTCCTGGGCGACGACCTCTCCGACCTGTTCGTAGTACGCGTTCGGGTAGAGCACGGGGCGCTTCGCGCAGCCGACCACGATCCACATCGGAACGAGAAGAAGGACGAGAACCCGACGCATGTGAAACCCTCCGTGCGACGCACTGCGAAGCCGACCGAAACGATACCTTCCTGAACGGGATGAACGCGATCGCCTTCCGTTTCGTCACCGAGCACGGGTGCGTCGCGGGGCGGACGGCCGTTCCGGCGCAGAAGAACCGCGGGCGGGGCGCTTCGGGGCGGCCCGTCGCGGAGCGCCCGCTGGCAGCGAACTCCGAGGCGCGCTTTCATTGCCCGCCGGGCGGCGGGCCCCTGTCGGTCGGGATCGGCCGGCCTCGCCTAGCGTCCGATCGCAGAGGCCGACGATGGAAGTCCACACCGGCAACCCCTACGTGCGAAAGCTGAAGCGCCTCTTCCGGCGCAAGGTCAAGCTGATGCCGCGGGAAGAGGCCGAGAAGTGGCGCCGCGAGCTGGATGATCTGTACCGCCGCGACTACGGCCTGAGCGCGCATCCTCTGCAGAGCGATCCGGCGGTGGTGCCACCCGTCGACGTGATCGATCAGGTCCAGGGCCCGAGCAAGGCGGATCCGACGACGTTCTTCGGAACCGGGGCACGAGAGACGTGCGTCTATCTGAGCGAGCTCGGCGAGATCGGTGTGAAGATGACCGATGTCGAGCGGATGCTCGACTTCGGCTTCGGCACGGGCCGGATCCTGCTTCACTTCCTGCCCTTCGACGTCGAACGTCACGGGTGCGACGTGAACCAGGCGTCCTTCGACTGGACGACCCGGACACTCGGCGAACTCGCGGACCTCCGCATGTCGAAGCTCGAGCCCCCCCTCGACTATCCCGACGGATCCTTCGACCTGATCATCGCGACCTCGGTCTTCACGCATACGCCCTTTGCGCTGCAGCCGCTCTGGATCGAGGAGTTCGCACGCATCCTGCGACCGGGTGGCACGTCGATCGTCACCGTCCACGACCCGGACAAGATGCCGGCCTCCGGACGCGAGCGGGGTTGGCTCGAGACGGGCAATCGCAAGGGCATCCACATGCGGACGTTCCTGACCGAGGACAAGCTCGCCGAGCTATGGGGCACTTCGCTCGAGTTCGTCGGCCTGCGGCGCTATCCGGGTACCCAGGCCCACGTCATCGCCCGCAAGCCCTGAGCCGCCCGCCCGGCTTCGCGAATCGGACGCGAGCGACCGAACGGCTCATGCTGCGGCGAGGCGAGGGGCACGCTCAAGCACTTCGAAGGCGTCGTGGCGGACATGGTCTCGCGCCATTTCGTCGCGCACGAAATCCTCGCTGATCTCGCCCTTCTCGAGGCACTCGCGCAGCAGGCCGAAGAAGAAGGCCTCCTGACGGGGATCCGGGTGGGGCTTGTAGCGCCCGAGCAGGCCGTAGTCGCCGAAGATCCGTCGACGGGTCCGGCGTAGGACCCCCACGAGCGGAAACGCTCTCGTCCGATCTCCCGGTACGAAGTCGACGGGAAGGCCCGTCTTCCAGGGCTGGGTCCACCGCTTCGTGTTGTGCAGCAGCTTCGTCTCGCTTCCCAGGTGGTCGAAGTCGTTCCAGGCGGGCTCGAGCGGTCCGAGGGTCGCAGGATCTTCCAGACGGAGGCCGATCCAGTCGGTGTAGTCGACCTCGCGCGTGAACATCGCGTCGAACGTCGCTCCGGTCCTCCAATGCTCGAGTCGCGCGCAGTCGAGGAGCATGACGCTGCTCGCCTTGATGCCCGAACGTCCCTTCGAGCCCGTCTTGTGTCGAACGACGACCGCGCGTTGGTCCATGTCCCGGCGAAGGAGCTCGGCGGCGTCGCCGACGGCGAAGACGTCCGGATCGATCACGACGGCCCGCCCGCGGTAGCCCATCAGCTCGGGGGGCATGAAGCGCAGGGGCGTGAACGACTGCAGGTCGTCCATCCGCCAGATTCGCGTTCGACCATCTCGCAGGTAGGGCTCGCCCTCGCGCGCGGCCAGGAAGGCGTGGTCCTCGGTCGAGATGAGGCGCACGTCGAACGCATCGGGCGTCGGGCTGTTGCGCCGCAGCGAGTAGCGCGAGACCCGCGCGCCGAGCATCTGGCGCGGATTCGTCTGTATGAAGACCGTTCCCAGCAACGATTCGAGCTCCCGATGAGCGAAGAACTTGCGCTCGGATCGACTGCGGCGCAACCGGACCCGCGAGCGCTCGATCGAGGAGGCGGTCGTTCAGTCCGTCGCGTCCCCGTCCTCCCAGGTCCACCCCGGGAAGAGCGACTTCACCCGTTTCGCGACCCGCTCGCGCTCGTCGGGAAGCGGAGAGGGGGGGGCGCCGAGCGGATCGCCCGCCCAGACCGCGAAGCCCTCCTTCACGAGCCATTCGTGGAGAACCCGGAAGTCGCGACTCGCCCAGACCAGTCTCGCGCGAAAGACCGACCGCGCCAGCGCGCAGCGGAATCCTTCGAGGAGACCGGGCCCTCGCGGCGCGAAGAGCTTCGAGAGCAGACGGCGCCGCATCAGCTCGAGTCGACCGAGACGCCCGCCCGGCAGGCGAAGGATGCCCAGGGGCTTTCCGAGGCTCGCCACCTCGATCGCCATCGACGCGCTGTCCGCGGTGACCACGAAGCCGTCCGCCAGTCCGAGCAGCCCCAGGTAGGGGTTCTCCTCCGGCTTCGCGTCGGGCTGCCAGCGATGCAGGCATGCGCCGTCCGACAGCCCGGTCTCGAGCGCTTCCACGACGGCCGCCGGCGTTCGGCGGCTCGTGGTGACGAAGGGCGTTCCGCCCTCGGCGAGGACCTGCTTCGAGAGCGCGAGGAGCTCGCTCGTCACCGATCCGTCGTAGACGAAGGGGCGCGTGGGGCCACCGATGAGCAGCGCGACCAGCGGGTGCGGCAAGCCCTCGAAGCGCGCCCGCCACTCGTCCGCAGCTGCGGCGACGCGGTCTCGATCGATGCGCATCATCGGGAGATGGATCTTCATCACGTTGGGCAGGGGAGGGAGCAGGATCTCCGCGCCGCCGATGACCAGCGCCATCCGATTCCAGGAGCCGGAGGGCTTGCCGAGCAGCACGATCCTGGTCTTCCCGCCGGAGCGTTCCTGGATCCAGAGCGCGACGTTCGAGGGCCGCCGGCCACCGGTGACGACCAGATCGGGCCAGGGCGGCTCGAGCGCATCGCTGTGCTCCAGGTCCACGTAGTCGAGGGTCGGCTTCACCGGCGGCTTGGCCTCCAGCCACTCCGGCAGCATGCGCAGCGCGCGCGTCTCGCAGGGCCAGGGCAGGCCCGAGCCCAGCGCCTCGATCTGGGCGTTGTCGCCGCCTTTCTCCGACAGCAGGAGCCAGGTTCGCGGCGTCGGCACGCGGCTCAGGCGTCGAGCGCCAGCGGACCGACGGCGCCGCGGGCGCCGTAGCCGAAGACCGGGGAGAGGTGCTTCGCGACGAGCTCGTCGAGCTCGGCCACCTGCTGCGGGTCGAAGTCCTGCACGTAGCCGCCGATCTTCGCGCGACGCACCTTGAAGCTGTTCGGATCCTCACGGTCTCGCAGCGTGAGTCCACCCTGCTTGAAGTGCCCCTGACTCTCGAGACCACGGAGATGGTCGAAAGAGCCGAAGCGGACCGCTTCCTCGATCTCCTCGTCGCTGAACTGCTCTCCCGCCGTCGCCATCACGGCGCGCAGCGTCTCCTCGGGCTTCGTGCGGAGATCCTCGTAACGGGTCACGAGTGCGTTCGGATGGTCGGCGAGCCGTCGCTGCCAGTCGTTCAGGAACCCGATCAGGTGAAGCAGGCCGATCTCGCTGTTCCGAACGAAGTCCCACATGCCGACGGTCTCGCGGTCGACCGGTCGGGTCAGCTCGGCGTTGATCAGCTCCTGCTTGTGCTTCGACTGTCGCTTGGTGAACTGGTGGTACCAGGAAACGGCGATGTCGCAGGGGTGGCGCGCCAGGAAGACGACCGCCTTGCGATTCATCTCGGCATCCCGCGTCGCGGGTTCGAGGAGCGCGCCGACGGCGGCTTCGTAGCTGTAGATGCCGTTGCTCGCCGCCATCCGCGGTACCTCGGGCACCTTGCGGGTGAACTCGTCGGTCTTGTGGATCTGCGAGTCGGGGAAGCCGTGTCGGACCTGGTAGAGCCGCGAGATCATCACCTTGAGCCAGGTGTTCCCGCTCTTGGGGTGGGCGATGATGAGCAGCTGCGCCTTGCGCGCCTTGGCCACCTCGAGCGACGCGAGGCCTCGTACCCGGAGCGACACCCGCGCGGACGCCGGCAGCGGAGCGGTCCCTCCGATGATCGCGGCCTTCTTCAGCCAATCGGGCACCCCGCTCAAACGATCACCCCTTTCTCTCGACGGTTCATCGACCCGCGCATCGCTCGGATTCGGCGTCGGCGCTCGAATCGCCCGGACCGTAGCCGAAGCCGGGCCGCAGCCCCGCCTTCACGCGTGCGTCGAGCTCCGCGATCTGATCGGCATCGAAGTAGTCCCGCCAGCCCCCGACCTTGGCGCGACGCACCTTGTAGGAGTCGCTCCGGCCGCGCTCGCCTGGCAGGAGCCGACTTCCCGCGGCCGACAGCAGCGACTCGTCCTCGAGGCGTCGCATGTTGTCGAACCTCGCGTACTCGACGGCGTCCTGCACCTCGTCCGGTTGGGGATCGGCTCCGAGGAAGCGCAGCGCACGCTCGAGCGTCGCCACGGGCTCCGCGCGAAGATCCTCGTAGCGAACGACCTCGATCGACTCGAGCTCCTCGGCGGCTCGACTCCAGGCGTTGAGGAACGCGATCGCCCGCTCGAGGCCCGCCTCGTGATCCGCCACGAACTCCCAGATCGTGAGCGCACGACCGTCGGCCGGATAGCGGTTCAGCCACTTCTTGTGGGGGCTCATGCGATTCGCCCACTGGAAATACTGGGACACCGCGATGTCGCGGGGATCACGGACCAGCAGGAGCACGGGCCGGTCGCGAAAGTCCTCGGCGAGATCGTCGAAGTGGCCGGTGTAGTCCCGGAGATAGTTGCCGTGCGTGAAGAAGAGGATCGGGATCTCGGCGTCCTGGCGGTTCAGGTTGTCGTACTCGAAAAACGATCCCGCCGGCAGGCCGTGCCGGCGTTCGTAGAAGCGCGACAGCATCAAGCGCAACCACGTGCGGCCGCTCTTGCCGTAGGACACGACGGCCCCGTGGGCCCCCTCGAGGAGCAGGGACTCGCCCCAGCCTCTCAGCCACCTGCCGGCGGCCAGACGCTGGCGGTCGGGTAGGGGAGCGAATCCCCCGACGGTGGCCAGGCGCGAGAGTCCGAAACGAAGGGAGCGCATTGGAGATTCCGACGACGCGAATGCGCGCCCCTGAGAAGAGAATACGCGGTAGAGTATCCCCTGGCTCGCGTTCGCGCTTCCGATGAATGGGCCTCGCCCCCCCCGGAGCGTCCGGTGCCAGAGCGAGCGTTCGTCGCGTCCGTGGCGAAGGGCCGAGGAAGATCGTGAGTGACCTGATCGATATCCCGGCCCTCGAAGGGGCGAAGGCGGAAACGGAGCCCGTTCCCTACCTCGTGGTCCCGAAGTTCCTGCGCCCCGAGGCGCTGGAGGGCATCTCGAACGACTTTCCGCACGTCACCGAGCCGCGCAACCACGCGGTCGGCAAGCTCGAATACGGTCCGGTCTTCGCCGAGCTGCTCGAGCAGCTCGCCGAGGAGGAGTGGATTCGCATTCTCGGTGCGAAGCTCGGCGTCGAGGACCTGCATGAGCTGCCGTCCAACACGACGGTCCGCGGCCTGAGTGAAGCCAGTGACGGCAATATCCACACGGATCACTGGAGCAAGGTCGTGACGGTGCTGATCTACCCGAACACGGAGTGGACGGCGGAAGGCGGCCGCCTCCGGATGCTCAACTCGGCGACCGACCTGGATGACTACGCGACCGAAGTCGTCCCGGCCGACGGCACCCTGCTCGCCTTCCGGCGATCGCCCCGATCGTTTCACGGCCACGCCCGCTACGTCGGTCCGAGGAAGCTGATCCAGATCAGCTGGCTGCGCCGAAGCCCGCTGGCGCGCGCCTCGCAGGGCATCGCGCGCTTCGGTACGCATCTGTCGAAGCGCCTGGGCCTGCATCCGGACAGCTAGTCCGCCCCACGGCGGATCGCGCCGGAGCTAGTTCTCGTCCCGGCGCTGCTGGGGCACGAGGAAGGCTTCGCGTAGGTCCGCGCGTTCGAGCTCGACGTCGATTCGAAACGGGCCCTCTCGCATCACGAAGCGCCAGGGCAGACGATTCTCTGCATCGAGAGAGATCTCGGCGACGATCGTGGTTTCATCGAGCTTCCCGGCGATCGGACGACTCACGACGGCGAATCGTTCCACGGGCACCGAACCGCGGCGACGGACCGACCGCCCTCCACGCACGATCTGGTAGTCGACGCGCGCGGTGCGCGTCCCGCGCGGCTCCACTTCGACCCGATAGAGCGTCTTGCCCAGGAAATAACAGGCTCGAGACTCCTTGGATCGGACCGTCGTCGCGGCGGGTCCCCAGGTGAGCCACCAGGCGAGTGCTGCGGGACTCGAGACGACGGGACAGCCGAGCGCCTCGGCGTCATAGGCGTGGAAGGTCTCCTGGCCAGCAGGCCAGCGCTCCGGGAACTCGAGGGGCTGACCGGGACGCGGCTTCCGCCGAATGCGCGCGACCCCCCGCGGGCCGAACGCATACGACTTGAGGTCCGGACGAGGTCCCATCGAGAGCTGGCTCAGACGACGTACGACGCCCGTCATCGGATCGAACCGCGCGCGGAGGCGACTGGACTTGTCCGATAGCAGGCGTGCGTCCAGGGTCGTGCGCAGCTCCGTCCTCCAGTCTCCGCGACCCGGGTCTGCGGCCGTGACCTCCCCCTCCGGCAGCTCGGTCTCGATCTCGAGCTCGGCGGAGAATCGCGCCAGCCAGTTCCGGCCTTGGAATCGCAGGGTCCGCCAGGCGTTCGCCGGCTCGCCCGCAGACACGCTCCCTCGCTCCGCCTCCCGCGTCTGCTTCCGTGCCTCCTCCCGTAGAAGGGGGGCGCCCGCCGGACCGTCCGTGGAGGCGGCCGACGCCGCTGGAATCGCGCCCGGAGTCGGGAACGAACCCAGGGCGATCGCCAGGGCGACGGCACGAGCGTACCGGCGGTGGACGCGCCACCGCTCTACGGAGCGTCTCGGGCGGATGGAAGCCTCACTTGCGATTCGGGACGTCGTGCGCTCCCGGTCCGTGGACGCGCTCGGCGTCGGGGGACGAGTTCATGCCGGATCGACCGTGGGCGGGAAGTTCGACCGTTCGGCCCACGATCGCCAGGCCTCGAGCACCGCGTGTGCGTGAATACCCTCGCTTCTCAGCCGATGCCGCGCGACGGTCCGGATGACTTCGGTCGGCGAGGGCCTGCGTTCCGCCCGATCGCCCGTTGGCGGCGCTTCCCGGAGCGCCTGTCGACCCGCAAGGATCCGCCGTTCCAGAAGGCGTGCGAAGCCGCCTGCGAGGGGTCGCGACGCGTCGAGGCGCCATTGCTGACCCGGTTCCAGAGCGTATCTTCGGACAGCCTTTGCCGGCGGGGACGCGCTCCCTCGCCCGAGCAATCCAGGAGGGCCCGTCATGCAGATTTCCCGATCCCACCCGTTCCCGCGCGTGACCGGATCAGCACACGGATTCGTCACCCCGTGGATCGTCGGGGTTTCCCTGATCGCGTTCGCCCTGGGCTCCGTGTCGTGTGCCTCGAGCGGGACGTCCATTGCCGACGCGCAGGTCTTCGCCGAGAACGCGGCGGTCGCCAGCCTGAACACGCAGCTCGAGACGGCCCGCGCCGCCGGCCACGACGTACTCGCCCCCGACGGCGTGAACGCGGCCAGTGAGCTCCTCGACCAGGCCATCGCCGAGGCCCGCGAGGGCAATCAGACCGGCGCCGGCAAATTCGCCGAGAAGGGTCTGGCCCGACTCGCCAAGGCGGCCGAGGACTCCGAGACGGCTTCGGAAGCCCTGCGCGACGTGTTGGCCGCGCGTCGGCGCGCCGCCGAAGCAGGCGCCGAGAGTCTCTTGAGTGATCGCTGGGAGGAGGCCGAGGAGCAGCTCGTCGAGTCGGCCAGCCTGATCGAGGAAGGAGACCTCGAGGGCGCGATGGACGAGACGCCCGAGCTCATCGAAGCGTACTCGGCCCTCGAGCTCGAGGCGCTGGAGTCGGATGCCACCGCGCTGGCCCGCGCCGCGATCGACGCCGCGCGCGACGCGGATGCCAAGGACTATGCGCCGCAGACGTTCAAGCGTGCGAGGAAGGAGCTCGAGATCGCGACCGGCATCCTCGAGACCGACCGAAGTCGCGTCGAGGCCGCCAACGTTCACGCCCG
The DNA here is from genome assembly GCA_024742285.1 of bacterium. Taxonomy (NCBI): domain Bacteria; species bacterium. The sequence goes on from JANSYR010000012.1 coordinate 177,803, forward strand.
GCAGGCCTCCGCCTTCGCCGCCCGGAGCCAGTACATCGCGGCGCTCGCGAAGGAATTCGAACGGCGCGACTACGACCGCGAAGAGGTGATCCTCTGGTACCAGGAGCAGCTCTCCGAGGTCGCGAAGCCGCTCGGTGACGAGATCGCGTTCACGCAGCCCAATCACGAAGTGATCACCGGAACCCGCCTGCGCATCGAGGAGCTCCTCGCGGCCAGTGAGCAGATCGAAGAGGTCGCGCTCGCCGTGCAGGCCGAGACGCTGGAGGCCGAGGCCCGGCTCGCGATGGAGTCCGCGCAAGAGGCGCGCTACGACCGGGTCCAGCGACTCTTCAGCGAAGACGAGGCCGTCGTTTCGCGTCGCGGCAAGAACGTCGTGCTCTCGACGTACGGCTTCGAATTCGCGGTGGGTGACAGCGAGATCGGGTCCTCGAACTTCCCGCTCCTGAACAAGATCTCGCAGGCCATCGAGGAGTTCGGCGATCCCTCGATCATCGTGAGCGGGCACACGGACGCGACCGGGAGCGACTCGCTCAACCAGCGCCTGTCCACGGAGCGCGCCAAGAAGGTCGGCGACTTCCTCGTGCAGATCGGCAAGCTCGAACCCGCTCGCGTGAGCACCCGCGGTCTGGGCGAGACGCAGCCCCTCGCGTCGAACGAGACGGTCGCGGGACGAGCACGCAACCGACGCATCGAGATCCTGATCGTGAACGATCCGAAAGATCTCATGGGCAGCGACCTGCCGGCCGTGAGTGGCGCACCGCCGTCGAACTGAATCGATACGGTGCGGCGAGCGACCCCGCGAGGGGTCGCTCTCGCGCCCTCGGTCGGCGCAACATCGCGCGGGGGGCGTCCTGCGTCGGGTTCTTCGACTCAACGCACGGCGCGCGTACGTCCCGGAGCACAGCATGATTCGGTTCGATCGCGGACTCGTCCTCGCCATCACGGCGCAGCTGGCCTGCGCGCTCCTGGCGTGTGCGATGCCCATGAACGGCGGACACCCCTCGACCGCGATTTCCCCCTCGCTCCCGGCGACATCGACCCCGTCCCGTCCGAACGTCGTGATCCTGCTCGCGGACGACCTCGGCTGGCGCGACGTCGGCTACCACGGCGCCCGGATCGAGACGCCCAACATCGACGCGCTCGCCCGCGAAGGCGTCGAGCTCGATCGATTCTACGTCCAGCCCGTCTGCACGCCGACGCGGGCCGCCCTGATGACGGGTCGCTCGCCCGTGCGTTCGGGGCTCGCGTTCGGCGTCACGCGTCCGTGGGACTACTTCGGGCTGCCCGTCGGCGAGCGGCTGCTCTCCGAGGCCTTCGGCGAGGCGGGCTACCAGACCGCGATCGTCGGGAAATGGCACCTCGGTCACGGGCACGAGATGTACACGCCGAATCGGCGAGGATTCGACCACTTCTACGGTCATCTTCTCGGGGCGCTCGACTACTACACGCATTCGCGCGCGGGCGGGATCGACTGGCAGCGAAACGGCGAGACGATCCGCGAAGAGGGATACGCCACGGATCTCCTCGGCGACGAAGCGGCGCGGCTGATCGCCGAGCGCGATCCCGCGCGGCCACTCTTCCTCTACGTTCCCTTCAACGCGCCCCATAGTCCCATGCAAGCGCCACAGGAGCTCGTCGAGCGCTACGCGGACCTCTCGAGTGCGCCCCATCTTCGCGCCCACGACGACTTTCTCGAGAAGGTGGCGGCTCGCCTGGGGCTCCCCCTCGAGGCGGCCTCGAAGATCCTCGATCCGCCCGGCGAGGCACCGCGCGCGGTCTTCGCGGCGATGGTCCACCGCCTCGACCTCGCCGTCGGCGAGATTCTCGGTGCGCTCGAAGCGGAAGGGATCGCCGACGACACGATCGTGTTGTTCTTCTCCGACAACGGGGGGCATGTGTCGCTCGGTGCGAGCAATGCACCGCTCCGCGGGGAGAAGTCGACCGTCTTCGAGGGCGGCATTCGCGTCCCGGCCGCCCTGCGCTGGCCCGCAGGACTTCGCGGCGGGAGGACGGTCGAGCAGACGCTTACGGTGATGGACGTGTTTCCCACGCTGCTCGCGGCGGCGGGTGTCGAGGACGCCGGGACCGCGCAGCTCGACGGCTTCGATCGGTGGGCCCAGATCGAGGGCGCCGAGCCCGAGGCGCCGGGAGAGATCTTCTTCGGCGCGAACGGCGTGCTCGGACGCCAGGAGGCGATCCGAGCCGGCCGTTGGAAGCTGATCCGCGATCGCGGCTTCGGAACCGGACCGCCGGAGATCCTGCTCTTCGACGTCGAAGCCGATCCGCTCGAGAAGGTGGATCGAGCGGCCGACGAAGAGACGCGGGTCGCCGACCTCGAAGCGCGCCTCGATCGCTGGGTGGCCCTGCATCCCCCGGGCGGCACGCTCGGCGTCCACTGGCCCCACCCGAGCTGGATCCCCCCGAGCGACTACAACGCGGCGCTGCGACGAGACACGCCGGTGGGCACCTCGGGCGAGGCGACGCCGCGGCGGCCGGCCCCCTCTCGCGACTGAAGACATCTCCGAGCAGGGAATCCGATCGAGCGAACAGGGAGCTCCGGGAGCAAACGAGGGGTTCGATGGTCCCCGCTCCTGATTCGCGTGGGGGTAGGACGTCCAGGCTGCGGTTTCGCCACCACCGCTGGGTCCGTTTCCGACTAGCGTGGGCTCGTGCGCGTGCTCGGAGACGCGGGGCGCGGCGCGTCTCGGACCGACCGCCTACCATCGCTCGGGTCTCAGGAAAGGAGTGCGCCACGTGATTCGTCGAAGTCGCATCGCAGCGTGGGTCGGCCTCGCGCTGATCCCTTTCAGGGGCTCGACCGCCGTCGCGGACCCGGGGGTGTTCCGGGCGACGTTGGATCGGCCGGCGCCGAGAGAGAGCTATTCCGGTCGTGCGGACGTGAGTGGCACCGAGCTGGTCGGGCTGATGCTCGGGGCGCCGGCCGTACTCAGCTTCCCTCCCGAGGTCACGGTCGTGCAACCGACGCCCGGTGAACCGTCGCGGCTCTGCATTCGGGTCGTCACGCGAGACGGTCTCTTCTGGTCCGACAATCCCTTCGACATTGCGGCGTCGCCGTCGGCCTCCGTCGTCGCTGGGCCGATTTCCGTCGACGAGCGCCGACTGCTGTCGCGTTATTCGCCCGAGCAGGTGCTGGTGCGCGCTGCGGTGCCGCAGGGCGGGAAGTGCAGCGACCTGTCCGCGGTGCGGGTGTACGCGCCGGCGCGCGGAGACGACGCGGGGGGCGACGTGCTGCGCGTCCAGCTGAATACGCACGGGCTCCAGGCACACGCGCGGCTGCTCACGCGTGAAGACACGCCCGAGGTCATCAGCTCGACGGCGTGTGGCTCGGTCGACAAGGAAGTGGCGGTCGCGGCGGATCGGGAGTGCGTGCTCGACGTCTCCAGCCCGAAGGCAACGGGGCTGGTCGACCTGCACGTCGTGATCCTCTCGCTCGAACGTCGACACCTCCACTATCCCGTGCGACTTCCCGGCCGGCCGTGAGCGACGACCGACCGGGATCGATGTGGGTTCGGATCCGACGCCGACTCCGTCCCTGCTGCGCCTGGTGCGCGCGCGCGGCCGAGCGCTCCTGGCGTCGGGCGGGTCGCGATATCTGTGACGCCATCGGCGACATGCTGCGGCTCTCCCCGATGCTCGTGTTCGTCGTGGGAGCGGCGTTCCTGACGCTCGTCCTCTTGCCACGGCCCCAGACCATCATGGCGATCGAGGCCGGGACCGAGACGGTCGCCTTCGAAGTGGACAATCCGCAGGCGGCGACGATCGGATCGGTCACCGGTCTCGTGTCGGTCGTGCGTCCGAACGCCGACGTCTTCGAAGACGCGGCGACGCCAGAATGTCGCAAGGGTCGTCTCGAGCCCTCGCTCGGCACGCGCATCCGCTATCGCCGCACCTCCGACTCGCGGACCGAGATCGTCGTCGAGACGCTCGGTGTCGAAGGCGTCGCAACCCGGTTCGTTCCGGAGAGCGGCGCCGTCGCGATGCTTGGTCCGGGTAGCCTGATCGTGATCGAGTCGGACGGGAAGCGCTCGACCTGCCGCGCCGACATGCCGCCGCTGCCGATCTGGGGCGCCGCGGAGATCGGAGACGAGGGCGTCATCGTGGGCGGGTCGGGTCGCGCCGGCGCCTTGATCTCCGCCACGGTCAAGATCTACGCCCGCGCGCTGGAACGGATCGGCCCCTTCCGATTCGCCCCGGGGCTGTACCTCGCAGGCGAGATCGACGTCCTGCCCGGTTCGCGCATCGTCGAGGACCACCCGGTCGAGGGACGCCGGCCGGCGGCCTGGGTCGGCTCGGCGCGCATCGATTCGTTTCGAAGGGACGAGCTGTCCGTCGCCGTGACGACGAGCTCGCCGACGCTGAATCTCTATCGGGCGGGCTTCGAAGGGGCGGACACGCTGGCCGTGAGCGCGCTGGTCCAACAGTTCAAGGACCCCGGCGTCGTGCGCATCCAGTTCATGCTGGGCGTGCTCTTCGCGGCGGTGAATTTCTTGTTCGGATTCCTACGGACGGCCGACGTGGCCGAGGCCGTGGACGGCGCGGCGAACGCTGAGCGGCGGGACGCCTCACGCGACTCGGACCGGGCCGAGGGGAGGGATCGAGATGATGATTGACGCGCGCGTCGTGCGCCTGTCGACGATCGCACTTCCGCTCGTGGCCTGTCTTCTCGCGACGCCGACGTTCGCCGAGCTGGTGGGGGTCCGGCTCTCGAGCGCAGACAGTGGTCAGGGTTGGCTCTTCGGTCCGCCGAGCGACGGACACTGCTGGCTCGCGACACCGGCCCACGTGCTGCGGCGGGCCGACGGGGCGCTCGAGCGCGGCATCGTCGGCTTTCGAGACGGCACCGAGGCCCAGATCGCCGACGAGCCGGTCCAGCCCGTTCCCGCGATCGACCTCGCGTTCGCGCGCGTTCCCTCCGCTGGACCGTGCTTCAGCCGTCTCGGGTTGCCCGAGGCGACGCGCCTGATCGAGGCGGCCGAGGACGTCCAGCTCAAGGCGATGAGCGGGGGAAACGTGAAGGGTTTCGTCGTCACGACCGTCGAGCACGACGCGCGCCGCGGCTACGTGACCGTCCGCTCGCGCAGCGAGGGCGACCGGCTGATGAAGGGGTTCAGCGGCGCGGTCCTCGAGGACACACAGTCGGGGATCGGCATGTCGAACGTCCCGCTCGCGATGCTGCTGAGCGTCTGCACGCCGAACGATGTCGTCGACCCGTTCGCCGAGTCCGACGCACCGACCTGTGACGGCGCGAGCCGCTACGGCATCGCGCTTCGTTTCGATCGGATCCGGTCGGTCTTCGACACCCACGTCGGCTCGCGCCCGGTCGCTGGGTCGCCGTCCGGCGGCGGTGTCGTCGCCGGCGGAGGCGGCGCGAAGACCGTCCGCCTGCTCGGAACGCGCGGACGCACCGTCGACGCCGAATCCGGACCGGGCAACGCGATCGACGCCCCGGACCTGGGCGCGTGCTGGTCCGCGACGACGGATCCGAAGCGGCGCATCGCGCTTCGTATCGCGCCGAATGCGCCGATCTCACGCATCTCCGTACGCGCATGTGCCTACGACGCGACCGGTCTGCCGGACGGCGTCCAGATCAAGCGGCGAACGACGGGCGACCGCGACTGGTCGAGCGTGCGCTACTGCCGTCGAGGCGCCGCGGGCGTGCCCGCGATCGCGTGCGCCTTCGCCCCCTTCGCCGCCGACGAGGTCGAGCTCGAGTTCCATCGTCGCGGCGGCGACAAGATGTCGATCGGCTACGTCGAGATCGAGTAGCCACGCTTCGCGTGGGCCGCGCCGGCCACCTCAGAGCAGGTCGAGCACCGCGGTCGCGCGCGTGTTGTACGGGCACGACAGCAGTCCCACCAGCTTCCCGTCGTCGCCGAGCTCGGCTGAAAGGGAGCAGTTGGCGTAGTGGGTGACGGCGCACTTGCTCGTCATGGTGAGTTCATCGCCCGAAATGGTTCCGGAGAACGAGTAGGCGTCGTTGGGCGTCGCAACGCCGACCATGCAGGCTCCCTTGATCTTGCCGGTCGAGTAGTCGTACTCCAGGACGCGCATCGGCATCACGCTGGAATAGCCGGCGAGCATCTTGGCGTGATTCTTGTACTGGCTCCTCACCGCTTTGATCTTCTGCTCGGATTGTCCGGCCTCCTCGAGGGCTTTCTCGAACCCCGGCGATCGACTCAGCTTGAAGCTGAGCGTCTCGCGCCCCTTGAGCGCGCCGCGCAAGGCGAGCGTGCGGAGATCCGAATCCGTGCTCTGGAGCGCGGTGCGAAGCGCGACGCGTCGGATCGTCGCGTTCTCGGACTGGACCGCCTCTTCGTAGGTCACGAGTCGGATGATCGGATCGGGATCGTTCAGTCCGTCGGAGAGCGCGACGAGCTGGTCGCGCATGGATTGTGCCGAAGCGGTTCCGGCGGTGACGAAGAGGACGACGAGCAGAACGGTCGTCCGGGCGGCGGAAGCGGGCATCGATGGGCTCCTCTGCGGGTTCCGGAGCCCAACGCTTAGCAGCCGAGAGGCCAGCCTGCCGCGCCCAGGTCGACCCGCCCCCCCCCCCGCGATACGGACAGCGCCTACTGCTCGATGCCAGCACGCGTGTCCTCCAGCCACGCCGGCAGCTCGATTCGGGGGATTCGGGAGTCGCTCCGCGCCGCGCTCGGCGACCGTCTCGTCGAAGCCTTCGGGATCGGCCGGGAACGATCGCGGGTCGCCCATCATGACCTCGAAGCGCTCGACGCCTTCGAGGCCCGCGATGAAGGGGCCTAAGGGGGCGCCCTGCTCGAGGGTGATGGGCATGAGGGCGGTGCACTTCATCCACGCGCGCGGAACGGTCGACGACGGTATCGGCCTCGCTTCCCGCAGAGCGCGAACGCGACCGCAGTGGGTCTTCAACGAGCTGCTAGCGCACGCACGGGCTCTCGAGGGGGTCATTGGCATAGTCGGCGTCGAAGGTGATGGAGACGGTCACGATCCGTCCGGGGTCGACCGAGCTCGCCAGTTGCCCGCTCATGACGCCCGTGGCCATCTCGCCGTCCGAGCTCGTGATGGAAATCGAGGGCGCGGCGAGGCCCAGACTGGCGCCGAGGCTCGGGTTCCACGAGAAGCTCTCGCCGAAGGGAGGGGGGCTCGGGATCTGGACGGACATGCTGCTGATCGTGCCCGGCAGATCCCCCACGCGCGCGGCCGCAAGACTCGCCGTGAAGAAGGGACTCGGGAAGCCGCCGCCGATCACGTCGCCGAAGCTCGAAACGTCGACGACGGAGATCTCCCAGTCGCTGTCGAGGTCGATCGTCGCGAGCGTGCCGCCGAAGCTGCCGACTGCTGCACCCGAGGCGTTCGCCTGGAAATCGCACGCCTCGATGACGTGCTCGAGCGGCTCCGCGTAGCTGTTCCCGATCTCGACCGGAAGGCTTCCCAACGTCGGTGGAAAACGCAGCTTGGGGTCGATTCGTAGCGTCTCCCCTGGCTCGAGGTCCTCGGGCAGAAAGACCCGCATCGGCATCGTACTTCGCCAGCGATAATCCTCGGGTGGCCCGACGGCCACCATCGTGTCCTGAGAAAGGGGCAGATCGCTCTCCAGATTCACACCGTCCCGATCGGCGCTGATGAAGCTGATGGTCTCGAGGAACTCGTCGGGGTCGCCCGGAACGATCAGGTCCTCGAGCTCGAAGCCCTGGACTTCGATCGTGAATCCGAAGCCGTCCGCTGGTAGTCCGTCGCCCAGGGTCCCCGTGAAGTCCTTCGGCAGAACGGTGCCGTCGGTTCCGGCGGGCAGGAGCGTGTCGGGGTCGAGAATCGTGAGGATTTCGCGGAGGCGTTGGTCGGCACCATCGAAGGCGTAGAGCAGCTCTGCGGGTTTCTCGTTCTCGTCGATCCAGGCGGTCAAGTCGGCGGCATCGATATCGCCGTCGCCGTCGGGTCCGCCTTCGATGTCCACCCAGTCGCAATCCGGGTTGACCTGCGGATCCTCTCCCAGGCAGGACTCCGCCTCCTCGACGGTCGTGTCGAAGCAGAAGCCTTCTTCGCAGGCGATCTCCCATGCGCGCGAGGTGCGCAGCCCCTTGTCGAGTGCGAGCTCGAAGATCCGCTCTGCCGCAGAGGTGGAGACGTTGTCGTGAACGTACTCGTCCCAGCCCAGGAACACGGAGTGTCGACCCATCAACGTGTTCTGGAATCCCGGAACGCGACTGCTTCGACAGGCATCGAGCCAGACGAAGGCGTTCTCGAGCGCCTGAGGGTAGTGCTGCGTGAAGAAGTCGGGCGTCGCGTCGACAGAGAAGCGCCATCTCGAAGGCTCGCCCTGCGCCGCGATATTCTTCCAGGCACAGCCGATTCCTACGACAGGATTCGCGCCGGGCAGATTCGGGCGCGCCGCCTCCCTCAAGTCGGCGCAGTCGATTGCGAACCCACCCAGCGAGAGCGTTTGCATCGACAGCCGCGTGCCGTTGATCTCGCCCGAGATGGCGTCGCCGTGGGTGGAGACGAAGATCGCGTCGAAGTCGTCCCAGCCCACGTAGTCGTCGATCGTGACCTGATCGTCCACGTGGTAGACGATCTCCCCGTATTCGGGAAAGCTCGCCAGGGCGGCATTCGCGGCGACATCCGAGTCGTAGTTGAACTGGAAGGAGAAGGGCGCAAGGACGAGCGCGCGCTTCTCGCGATCACGACGCCCCTCCTGGTCTCGATCTCGCCCGACGACGCGGTGTCCCAGGGGCCGGCTCGTTCCCGGGAAGGAGGGGACGATCGGGTCCGTCGAGACGAAGGGCTCGCCGACCGGTCGAGACTGCGTCCGCGCGGCCTGTGCATCGTGGAAAACGATGGGTGGCGCGCCGACGAGCCGGAAGGCCAGCGTATGGCCTTCGAGAAACACGTTCGCGACGTCGGGCTCCGCCGCGATGAACGTTCCGACCTGAGAGAGACTCGCGCCCGCGTCGAGCATCGAGGCAGCCTGGGATCCGATCTCGTCCATGCGATCGGCCATGGCATCCGGAACCGTCGAGAGATCGCAGGGGTAGGCGTCGCGAACGCAGTCGAAGAGGGGCCCCGCATACTGGAAGGGCGGACCCACGACGTCGCCGAAAGCGGCGACGACCGCAGTCAGGTCGTCGGCGTCGACATCGCCATCCTCGTCGACATCCGCGGCGTCGCAGGGCGGACCCGCGGCTGGGTCGACGCCCTGGCAGGTGGCGACGAGAGACACGTCCTGCACGTTCACGAAGCCGTCGAGATTGGTATCGGGGTCCGCCAGCGCCGAACCGGCCAAGACCAGGCCGGCCAGGGTCGAGAACGCCATCGGAGAACGCGTTGCCCGCGAGCCGCTCCGCCGCTGAGTCGCGCGCGCCCGCGCCAGGAGGCCGAGAAGCACGAGCCCGGCGCTCGAGGCGATCAGGAAGCCGGGCTCCGGGACCTGGATCGTCGCGTTCCGTGCCTCGAGCAGGGGGATGCGTTCGCCGCCGGCCCCGGCCAGCACGACGTCTCCGAGGACGAGTTCCGTGACTCCCTGACCCGGGCCGGCCATCAGGCTGAGCGTCAGGAGCAGGCCGCTGGTCGTCGACTCCGAAGCGGTCGCACTCGCGACGGCGAAGTTCACGTCGGGCGCCTGGGTGTCGTTCTCGAGCAGGATCGCTCCGCCGCCGAAATAGCCCTCGTCGCTCGCTTGTTGCGGGAGAAGCAGCTGCGAATCGAAGTCGAGATCGAGCTCGATCCCGGCGACGCCCGACTCGGGAGCGATCTGGCTGATCCGAACCGCCACGTCGAACACTTCGCCGGGGGAAACCGATCGGCTCGGCTGTACACCGGGAGCTCCCGGATCTGCATCGACTTCGATGACGACCGCGACGGCCGGCGCTGCGAGGAGCAGGAGCGCGCCGCTCCACACGAGGAAGGCGACGGCGCTTCTCGACCCCCGCAGAAGACGAGCAACGCACGACGGGAGGGCGCGCGATGAACGCGCCCGGCAGGCTCGACGAGTCGATCTTCGGGTCATCACGGTTCTCCGGGTTCGACGGTTTCGATCGCCGCGGGCAGGCGACGATGGGTCGGCGTCACGGTCGATGGGATGGAGCCTACCCTCGCCCGATCGAGGGTCGTATGAACCGGTTCACACAATCGTGATCGTGCCGGAAGCCGGGGTCGGTCAGAGCACGCACACCCCTTTCGCTGAGACCGGAAATACCCCAGGGCGTGTCCGCGATCTGATAGGATCGTCGAGTCGGCACGCGAGAGGAGGCTCGATCATGAACGGGGTCCACTTCAGCGAGAGGTCCCGGGTCTCCGCGTTGCTGCGCTCGCTGGCGATCGTCGTGGTTGCGAGCTGCGCCATTGCGGGCCCGGCGGTCGCGCAGCTCCTCGTCCCGATCGATTCGGTCGCGAACGTGAGCGGCTCGATCACCAGCACGGTCGGCAACTGGTCCGATGCGCAACAGTCTCCCGATCTCGCGCCCAACATCCAGGTCCAGCAAGTGATCACGAGTCTGGGGGCCAACAGTCTCGTCAGCGCGAGCCAGAATCTCGCCCTCGACCTGATTCGGGTCGAAACCGGCTTCTTGGCCAGGACGAGCGGCTCGACTTCGAACGTCGCGATCGACCACGACTACACGCTCCGCTTCAGCCTCACGTCGGCGGCGACCTTCGAGTTTCGCAACGGGAACAACACCGGCGGCTTTCCCATCGCCTTCGCGCCCGATCCCGGCACGACCGCCTCGCTCGTCTACCGCCTCGAAGATGAAGGCGGATCCGTGATCTTCAGCTACGAGGCACCCAACGTGGCGAGCGGCGTGGCCGGGGTCTACGCGTCGGGGACCGTGCCCGCCGGGACCTATCTCTTCTCGGTCGTCGGTTCTGCGGAAGCCCTGGGCGACCCATGCTGTGTATTTCAGAATGCCCAGCCGCGCGGGAACGTGGCCCTCGATTTCGAGCCCGCACCCGACCCTCCGAGCGTGTCGGGTCTGGGCGTCATCGCGAGTTCGTTTCTCCTCGTCGCCCTCGTGGTCGTTGCCGCCTTCGCAGGGGAACGCCGGCGGGCGTTCAGCGACTGAATCACCTGGCGGGCGAGCGGCGGGCGCTACTCGGGTTCGCGTCATAGAGCCGAGGAGTCGAGGAACCGAGAGCAGTCCGGGCCTGGCGCCTGAAGTCGCGAGTCGAATCGACGGCGCAAGCGAACGGCTGAACTTGCCAACAGAGAAATCCGGCGATCGGCGGCCGGTCGACACGCGTTCCCACGGTTCGCATCATCGAACGCGCGTCGCGCAAGACCCCGCGGATCCACGCCTACTCCCCAATCGGAACTCAACGGCGTGGAGAGAGCCTCTGAAGAGAAGGACTCGGGGGCGAAGCGCTTCGAAGCGTACGTCGCCGAGCGCCCGCAAGCGACGACGATGGCGGTGGGGGGAGTCCAGGGCGAACTCGTCTCCAACGGCCGTTCCCTGTCCTGCAGGGAAGGAACGGGGAGCTTCGGCCGTTTCGGCACCAACGACGTCGACGCAGGGCATCCGCAAGCGGTCGGGGCGACCGGCCGCGATGTCACACCGTGGCCGTTCGGCCGCCCAGCAGCGAGAATCGTTGCAGGGGGGGCGATCCGACGGACGCGCCGAACTCGTCGTACGCGAAGAGGACGGCCTCGCCGGAGCGAGCGTCGCCATCCTCGTCGAAGAGCAGGGAGTCGAGAACGCGCTCGTCGACGGGATACGGGAATTCGATCTGCATCTGTTCGGCGGAATCGAGGAGATCGTCGTAGGCGCCGCGGTATACCCGACGCCGGCCGCGCTGCCCTGCTCCGGGTCATTCAGCCGGATTTCGTCCGAAGCCGTGAACTGCGCGTCGCAGAGAACGGGCGGACCGCTGACGGCGAGGTTCAACTGATCGGCGTTCAGGAGATCGAGTTCGAGGGCCCGGTCTCCTGGTACGCGAGCATACTCCGTCGACGTCGAGCCCATGGAACGGTCGATGTGTGCATGCGCCGCGGAGGCCCGTCCGGGAATCCCCGCGACGACGACGCGTTCATGGCGACCGCGAGCGCGGCCTCGGTCTTCACCGCGCTCTTCAACATGACCGGACAGCCGGCCATGTCCACGCCACGCCCGACGACCGATTCGGGCTTCCCGGTCGGCGTGATGTTCGCCGGCCGGCACGGGGACGAAGCGACGCTCTACCGTCTGACAGGCCAGCTCGAACGGGCGCAGCCCTGGATCGACCGAAGTCTGCCGGAGCTCGTCTAACCTTGGATCGCGGGCGATCCGCCCGGCCCAGAGGAGACCGCATGCCGGACTACAGCTTCGAAGCGACCAGCCGATTCGTGGACCTTCCCGAAGGACGACTCCACTACCACGAAGCAGGCGACGGCCCCTGCGTCCTCCTGCTCCATGGGTCTGGCCCGGGGGTGCGCGGCTGGGCGAACTTCGAGAAGAACCTGCCGGTGTTCGCCGAATCGTTCCGGTGCCTGATCATCGACTTTCCTGGCTACGGCGACAGCGACGCGGTGGCGGGTGATCCGATGTCGACGTGCGTCGGCGCGGCGGTGGGACTGCTCGACGCGCTCGGAATCGACCGCGCCCACCTGATCGGGAACTCGCTCGGCGGTGTGATCGGCTCCCTCGTCGCGGCGCAGCATCCGGAGCGGGTCGACCGCTTCGTGAGCATCGGTGGCATGGGCATGAACGTCTTCTCGCCATTCCCCGCCGAAGGCATGCGGCTCCTGTCGGCCTTCGCGGAGGAACCCAGCCGGGAGCGGCTGATCGACTGGCTCCACTCCATGGTCTACGACCCCGCGCTCGTGACCGACGCGCTGATCGAAGAGCGCTTCGCGCAGGCGATGGAGCCGAAGACGCTCGCCACCACGCAGGCCATCTACACGAAGCAGGCGCTCGGCGCGATCGCGCAGGGGCGGCGCACGAACCCGACGGCGGCCCTGGCCCATCTCGCCGCCATCCAGGCGCCGACGCTGCTCACCTGGGGTCGGGACGACCGCGTGACGCCGCTGGACGGAAGCCTGGTTCCGATGCGCCTCGTGCCGAACTGCGAGCTCCACGTCTTTCCGGACTGTGGCCACTGGGTGATGATCGAATGCAAGGAGGGATTCGAGTCCCTCGTGCTGTCCTTCCTGCAGCGGAGCTGAGCGCTGCGGGCGCAGGGTGCCGCGAATCGCGGCGGAGCCGATTCACACACTCCCTCGACCTCCGAGAGGAAGACCTCATGAAAGCCTGTGTCCTCACCGGCGCCGGTGGCGCCATCGGCGGCGCGATCGCGCGCTCCCTCGTCGACGATGGCTGGCGAGTCCTCGGCCTCGACCTCGCCTTCCGCGACGACGACGGGGAGCCGCCGCCCCTGTCCGAACGCGTCGTCTGCGACCTGACCGACGAGGCCCGGCTCCGGGACTGCCTGCGCGCCCTCGCCGAGGTCGAGCCCGTTCGCGGCCTCGTCAACTGCGCGGGGCACTATCCCGTCGAGGCATTCGCGGAGAGCGACTCGACCTCCTGGCGCCAGCAGATCGACGTGAACTTTCTCGCCCCCGCGATCACCTGTCACGCTCTGCTCCCCGGGATGATCGACGCGGGATGGGGACGCATCGTGAACATCACCTCGGACTCGAGTCGAACCGGCGCGTCGCGCCTGGCGGTCTACGCGGGGACCAAGGGCGGGCTGCTCAGCTTCTCGAAGAGCCTCGCCCAGGAGGTCGGCCGAACGGGCGTGACGGTCAACTGCGTATCGCCGGGCACGATCGAGGTCCCGACCACCGACCTGGACATGGCCGCCAAGCTCGCCCGCAAGATCCCGGTCGGCCGCCTCGGCGTCCCCGACGACGTGGCTGCCGCCGTGGCGTTCCTGATGAGCGACGCCGCCGAGTACATCACGGGCGAAGTCCTGTCCGTCGGGGGCGGACTCACGATGGCGAGCTGATCGGCGACGGGCCTCACGAGCGCACCGTGGGATTCGCCGGACGGGCGTCTACGGCGCGTTCGTCGCGGCGTCGAAGATCGCCCGTCGAAGATCCGTCAGATAGACCCGCATGCGCGTGTGGTTCTGCGGTCCGAGCCGCATCAGCTGTTTGTCGAGCGGGGGCACCGCCTCGAGCGCCGTGTCCGCGTACGGGTAGAGCACCGTGGGCTGGACGAGCACCGGGTTGCGTGGCGGCTCGGGCGCCTCGAGGGCGCGGTCGATCGCCTCGATCACGATCGCGCGCGGCGCCTCCTGGGTCCCGAGTTCGCGGAGAGCCGCCCCGAGGATCGGCTCGATTTGCGCGATCAACGCCGCCCCCCCTGTCCGCTATCGCGAACGTCGCTCGCGCAAGAGCCCGCGGATCCCTGGCTCTTTCTCGACCGCTAGCTCAGTGCGACAGAGAGCGTCTCTGAAAAGAAGTACTCAATGGCGGTGGGGGGAGGCTGGTGCGAAGTCGTCTCCGAGGACGCTTCCCTGCTCAACGGGGAAAGAACAGGGAAGCCCGCCCGATTTGCGCGGCGCAAATGCCGGACCAGCAGAGAATCCAGCGCAGAACCAGCCGGCTGGAAAGGAATTCCCTACGGGCTCGAACAGGGAACTCCAGAGGCGGAACAGAAAATCGATACGCGTATAGGAATAGTATGCGGCGTTCTCGCCACCGCCGATATCGGCGATTCTGATAGATGCCGTCCAGTCGGAGAGCAAACGGCCCTTGATGGGGAACTCACCGGCGCCGCTTCTTTCGAGTATTATGCGACGACTCCGCGCGAGGGGATAGCAACATATGCGTCTGTCTATCAGTATCATCATCCTTCTCGTCGTTGCTTCTTCAGCGGCGGCTGACATCTCGTCCGGGTCCGTGGAGGTGGTTTCCGGATCCGTTTCTTCAACTTGCGACATCACCGACGGCACCGGTGCGGCGCCAGACCCCACGATCGTATTCGCGGTCGAAGGGAACGGCTTCCGTACCGCACACGTCTCCGGTCGTTCGAGCCTCTGGATGCTTGGTGGCGAGCCGCTCCGGTTGACCGGATCAGATTCCGCCACAGTCTATCTGGGAGGGGTAGTCTCGCAGGGTGTTAGCCATACGATTGCGGATGACGCGTCGCTAATCGCCGCCTGTGGTGTGCACCCGGGGCTGGATGCTGCGCCCAACAATGGGTCGGGTGGTTCGATTTTCATCTATGAGGACGCCACGATCTCGCCATTCGGCGTGGATCTAGGAGATGATGCATATCTCCTGATGCTGGGAGGCACCGTTGCAAACGTCCTGGAGAACGGCGTGGATGCCGCCGGGGACGGAAGTTTCGCTCGTATCGAAGGCGGTACGATCACTGGCGGACAAGCTTCGCTGCGGGCTCTGCGAACTGCCGAGGTGCTCATCCTCGGTGGAACTTTCAACGGTGACTTCATCATCAATGACGACGCCAGAGTGACTGTCGTCGGCTCCGGATTCAACTTTCCTTTCGGGACGATCGTCGGTGGGGCAGGCGGTACGCCGAGTGGAACTCTTACAGGCACGCTCGCCGACGGTTCGGTCATCTCGGTCGACTTCAGCCTGGAGGACCATGAGAGTCGACTCGTCTTGCAATCGGGCACGCACCAACCGAGCCATCCGACGAACCTTCTCTGCAATGCGTCGGATGCGTCAATCGACGGCGACGACGACGGTTTGCTCGACGTCTTCGAAACGGCGACAGGCGTGTTCGTATCCATCTTCGATACGGGGACCAGCGCTTTGCTGCCGGACTCGGATAGCGACGGGATCAACGACGGAGACGAGGTGGCAAGAGGTTCGAACCCCAATAGTCCGCCCGCTGCCGTTCCGCTGTCGTCGATGTTGGGGTTGCTGATCGTCTCGGCTTGCGCACCAGCCGCTGGACTGTACTTGCTGAGGGACCTCAAGCGATCCTAGAAGCCCCGCCCAAAAGGGCGGTTTCGGCATCGGAATCGCTTCTTCCGCATCTGCCCGTAGTGTGCCAGAGCACAGCCGACGAATTTCGCGAGCAGATTCAACGCGCTGAGAACACGGTGGGAGCTCCGACCTCAGACGATTCTGGCACGCCCTGGCCGGGCTAGCGTTAGTCTCTGGGTCGCGACTCGACCGTCTCGTCTACGAGGAATCGTCGACCCGACGGGAAGCCGCAGTAATCTACAAGTCGAGCGTAAATGCTGGAGGCTGAAATGGGCCCGAGGCCGCTTTGTTTCGTCGTCATGCCCTTCGGCAAGAAGCCCGATCCTACGGGTCGAGGCATGATCGATTTCGATCGGATCTACTCCCAGTCGCTGGCTCCAGCGATCGAAGACGCCGGGCTCGAGCCGATTCGTGCGGACCATGAGCGTACGGGCGGAGTGATTCACAAGCCGATGTTCGAGCGGTTGCTCTTGTGTGATTTCGCGATCGCCGATCTGACGACCGCGAACGCGAACGTCTTCTACGAACTGGGAGTTCGTCACACCGCGAGGCCGGCGACGACCTTGACGATCTTCGCGGATCATCAACCCATTCCGTTCGACGTGAACTTTCTGAGTTCCGTTGCCTACGACCTCGGTGAGAACAATCGTTTCGGCGACGAACAGGCGACGGCACTTCGGACGGTCGTTGCCGACAAGTTGGTGGATCTGCGGAGTCTGGCTGCCAAGCAGTCCGCCGTCGACAGCCCGCTCTTCCAGCTATTGGACGAGTGGCGGCCCAGCGACATCGCCCGATTGAAGGCCGACGTTTTCCGAGATCGCGTACAGCTGAACGAGACGTACAAGCAGCAGCTAGGGGCCATACGTGAGAAGGCAAAGAATGAGGAGTCGCGTCAAGACGCCATGGACGAGCTCGCCGAGATTCGAGGAGGCCTTCCGTCCTTCGATGCCGTCGACGCGGGGACGACGATGGATCTCATGCTCACCTATCGCGCCCTCGAGGACTGGGATGGGATGATCGCGGTCGTCGAGGACATGCCGCAGACGCTCAAACGTCAGGTGTTCGTGCGTGAGCAGCTGGGCTTCGCGCACAATCGCCGGGCTGGCGAAACGAAGAATCCGGCGGATCGAGCAGAAGCTCTGAGAGTTCTTTCCGAAGTCGAGGACCAGCAGGGACCCAGCTCCGAGACCTGCGGGCTGATCGGGCGCATCCACAAGGACAGCTGGAACGCGGCCCTCGAGGCGGGCGATCCTCTCGGCGCCGCGGGGCACTTGAAGATGGCGATCGCGGCCTACACCCGCGGATTCATGGCGGATCAACGGGATGCCTACCCCGGAATCAATGCCATCACGCTACTCGACATCAAGGGAGACGAGCCGTCGTTGAGGCAGAAGGAGAGACTCCTGCCCGTCGTCCGGTTCGCGGTCGAGCAGAGACTCGAGGGTCGTCAGCCGGACTATTGGGATCATGCGACGATGCTGGAGTTGTCTGTCCTGGGGGGCGACGCCGAGTCGGCGAACGAGAGTCTGGCCGATGCGCTCGCGGTGATCAGGGAGACGATGGAGCCTCGGTCGACGGCGAACAACTTGAGGATGATTCGGCGAGCGCGCGAGGAGCGCGGTGAGTTGCAGGACTGGCTGGGGCAGGTGATCGAGGAGCTGGAGAAGAGGGCCGGTTGACGGACATTCGCCGTCTCGATCGACTTTGCGCCGGGACGGCGGAGGGTCGTCCGAGCTGATCGTCCCGACTCATCCGTCGCCGTTGCTCGGAATCCCGCCCCACTCGGGGAAGCGCTCGGTCAACCCGTCTCGAAGCACCTGCTGGGCCTCGCCGAGTCCGCTCGGCGCGAATCGACTTCCCGCGATCCGATCCAGCGACTCGATCGTCGTCTGGATCATGAACCCCGCCCGCGAGCACGCGATCCCCCGCCGAAGGGCTTCGAGGCTCTCGATCGGATCGTCTCGCAGTAGGGTGAACTTACCGAGATCGAACCACGCCCACGGCAGATTGATTTCTGCCGCGGCCTGGTCACGGCAGCGCGCAGTCGCGCGCTCGATGTCCATCGCCCGGGCGCTCGGGAAGTCGACGTCCGGCGTGAGCGCCATCTCCATCTCGAGCAACCCCCACAGAGCATAGGGGTCACCCGGATCGAGCGTATGGGCGCGCCCGTAGTATTCACGCGCGCGTTCTCCCTCTCCGCTGCGCTTGAGCGTTCCGGCGAGTGAGGCCATCGCGTCGGGGTCCGCATGCACGTCGGCCGCGGCCCGTGTGAGTAGGGCCTGACCCCTCTGGTGAGCAGCGGACTCGGGTTCGAGCCGGTGCTTCTGGCAGATCGCGACGCCCATGTCACGCAACGCGGGTTGGTATCCCGCCTCCGCATGCGACTCGAGGGTCTCGATCGCGCGGTCCCAATCCTCGATGCTGATCGCGAGCTTGGCGAGACGCACGGCGACGCTGGGGTCGGGATCGTATTCGAGGACCTTGTCGAGGATGTCGATCTCGCGAAGGGTCTCTTCGAGGGTCAGCTGCGCGGGGTAGGTCGTTCGGTAGGTGCGGAAACCGGCGCGAAGTCGCGAGAAGGAGACGTCGACTGCCTGGAGGACCCGCGAGAGTTCATCGAGCTCCTGGCGCCAGCGTTCGGGAAGCGGCAGCGGAACGTCTCGGCCCATCTCGTGATTCACGTTCGCCCAGGCATCTTCCAGAACGGTCCGTACCTCGATCTCGGCTTCGAGCCCGCAGACTTCGTTCGGCACCTTCACGCCGAGCACGCTCTCGGCGGCCTTCGCTCGCGTTTCGTCGAGGCTGACGACGAGGCGCACGGGATGGTATCCCGAGCCGAGCACCTGAGCGGCGACGTCGCTCTGGTCGATGCTCTTCGATTCGACCTCGAAGTAGCGCTCGATGAAATGAACGATCCGGGTCGCTTGTTCGCGAGTGTGGACCACCACCCTTCCTCCGCACAGGTCGGGCAGCGCCTCCACCAGGTCGCCGCTGCGCTGGAGAATCTCGGCAACCCGCGCGACCGACTTCGCGCGCGTTTCGATCAGTGAAAGGGGCGCATGGTCGCGTACGCCCGCTTCGAGGATGCGTTCCAGGACACCTGCGAACCGCTCGTACCGAGGGCGGATCCGGTTGAACCGACGGATCTCGTTGTCGAGCGAGTGCTGGGCCTCGTGCTGCGATCGCCGTTCGCCACTGATCCCGGCATCGGAGACGGATCGGGTGTTCGCGCCCGGAAGCGGCGAGTCCCCACGGATCTCCCAGGCCTCGTAGAGCGCATCGGCATCCGGGCTCAGGTCCCCGTAGCGAAGGGCATAGGTCGTTTCGAGCAGTCCCTGGAGTTCGCGGACACTGCCTGGCCAGCTGTGAGCGGACAGGATCGAGATGATTTCGGAAGACAGCCTGGCGTCGGGTTGCTGGGTCACCTTCTCGCGCCAGATCTCCTGCGCATGGGCTTCGATGTCATCGCGACGCTCGGCGAGGCCCGGGACTCGAATGACCACTCGAGCCAGACGTTGGGCCAGGTCATCGCGGAACTCGCGATGCCGCGCCATCGCGAAGAGCTCCCGGTTCGTGCTCGCGATCATGCGCGCCGACACCGGGATGTTCTCTCGACCGCCGATGCGCCGGACGGTGCCCTCCTCGAGCGCCCGCAGGATCTTTGCCTGGTGTGGAAGGCTCAGCTCACCGACTTCGTCGAGGAGAAGAGTTCCTCGCTCCTTGCTGGCGAGCTCCCAGAGCCCGACGCGCGCGGCGACCCCCGTTGCCGCATCGGGTGCGACACCGAAGAGTTCTGCCTCGAACATGTCGGGTGCGATCGCCGCGCAGTTCACGTCGACGAACCTGCCCCCCGCGGCGCCTCTCCCGAGATGGTGGATCGCCTTCGCGACGACTTCCTTGCCCGCACCGGTGGGGCCGAGGATCAAGACCGGAACGTCGGCGAACTCCCGGGCATTCGCGGCAACCTCGATCAATCGCCTGACCTTCTGAGCCGCAGGAGATTTGCCCTTGAAGGTCTCCCGCCAATCCATCGTGCCTTCGGCCCACTCGTCGAGTCGGGCCTCTCCCTGGTGGGCAGGCTGGTCCGGGAAACCCTCCGTAGGCTCACCGTGCTCACGAACGTCATCGGGAGCCTCGGCTGCCAGTTCGTCGAAGAGATCCTGTGAAACGCCGAGGAAGTGAAGGCTTCGATCCCCGGCCCGCTCTTCCTTCAGAAGAAAGTTGCGGACACTCGTCAGGAGCTTCGCGGCCGTCTTGTAGTTTCCGTCGAGCGCGACCGGCTTCTCTCCCTTGAGATACGCAGCCAGGCCCTTCCTGGGGTCGCGTGCCTTGAGCGGAGCGATCCGACCGCTCGCCCCCTTGGATCGCATGAGCCTTCCTAGTGCCGACGTCTCCATCACGAAGATCAACGGGCGCGGACCGGACTCGAGGAGCACGTCGATCCGATCGGCCTCGACCGGGCAGATCCGAAGCGTTTCGGTCGTCTCTTCTCTGGAAAGCTCGAGGGCGAACTCGCTCATGCCTGCTCGCTTGCGTGGCCTGGAGGCTCCGAAGGATCGACCCGAAAGACGGGGTCGCGCTTCGACCCGCTCATGATCGCACTTTCGGTGGGGCTCGCCCCTCGACTCGCAGGGAGGCGTCCGGTCCCCCGGTCTGCGCGGCCCCAGACATCAGAGCCCGGGCCGTACTCGCGACTCGAAAGAGGTGTTGCCAGAGCTTCGGCGTGTCGCCGCGGGTGAGCGGGTGACGCGGTCTCGCGTGGTGCGCGCGAGCTCGACACTTCTCTACTCGAACTCAACTGGACTCAACCCGCTCGTGCGCAAAGTCCTTGCGTATCGCGCACTTCCCGCGTTGGTACGTGCCGTGCATAGAGAGGGTGAGAACGGCCAGCCCGCGAGTCCTATCCGGCTTCGCTCGCGGCGCGTCGCATACGGAGAAAACGGAATGGCGCAGCTCTTCGTTCCCAGCACGATCGAAGACGGATCTCAGGATTGGTCGGTTCTGCCGTTGCCGGTGAATCTCTACCGGCTCTCCTCTTCGAGCTCGAAGTCCCGTCTCGATTCAAGGCCGAAGCGGCTCGTCGAGTCACTCACGATCGATGCTGTCGAGTCAGTGGACGCCGAACGGATCGCCAGCGATGGAGCGCTCCTGATCCGGTATGGCGAGTCGCCCCGCGAGTCGAAGGCGTCGACGCCAGCGGTCGCGTCGGGGGGCTGGGCGATTCTCTGGGAGCCGGGAAATCGGATCAGCATCAACGGCGTCGCGACCGCGACGGGTGTCGCCATCCTGCGGAATCGCGATGAGATCGCTCTCGATGGTGGTTCCCGGCTGTACTTCTCGACCGAGCGTCTGGCGGCGGTCGAGACCTACGTCGACGCGGACTCGCCTCGTTGTCCCCGATGCACTCTGCCGATTGAGCGCGGTGAGCGCTACGTGCGATGTCCCGGCTGCAGCGTGCTTCACCACCAGGAGTCGGATCGGGAGTGCTTCACCTACTCGTCCACTTGCGCGCTCTGCGACCAGCCGACCTCGCTCGATACCGGCTTTCGCTGGTCGCCGGAGGGGCTCTAGGTGTCGACGCGGGGAAACGCATTGGCTGGCTCTCTCGCCGCGACGCTCGAGGCGATCGAGGTCCACAAGCTGGTCTCGGGGCAGGGCCTGCAGTCCATCGCGGGGAACGAGGTGCTCTTCGACGCCAGCGTCCCGACGCATCTGGTGACGCGCCTCGTCCGCAATCCGGATTGTCGGTTCTCGCACGAGCGATTCGAGTTGCGCGACGCCCGGATCCGGACCCTGGGCGAGGCCCTCGCGCTGGTGCCGGGACCGCTTGCCGACAAGCGCCTCTGGGTCCCCGACGATTCCTTCGTCTCGCGGCTCGTCTGCGTCGCCTGCGCTGCCGAGGCGAAGCTCTGTTGCCTTCGCGGCTCGATCGGGGAGGATGGGACCGCTTGCCCGGACTGCGGGCAGCCTCGGGCGATTCGGGGATTCGACCTGCGAGAGCGGGTGCTGGGGCGTGATCTCCGTTCCGAAGACCTCGCCCGGCCGCTCGCGGAGCTCGGTCTCCGCGAGCACGAGGTCTTCGGTGTCGAGTCGGCGTCGTCGGGGCCTCGATACTTCGTCCTCGCGGATAGTCGGCTGCCGGCGAACGACGCGTCGGGCGTGACGCTCTTGATCGCGGGGCTGGGCAACATCGGCTCCTTCCTCGTTCCGCTCGTGGCGAGGATGGAGCCCATCGCGCGCCTCGTGCTCGTCGACCCGGACGTCTACGAGCCGGACCAGCAGCTCGGTCAGGACGTCGGGGCCGCCGCAGCCGGTCGTCCGAAGGTCGAGGTCCAGGCCGAGCGCGCGCTCGCGATCCGGCCCGAGCTCGAGCTCGAGACCTTCGCCGAGCGGGTCGAACGGCTGCCTCTGGGCAAGCTCCGGGGCGCCATCGTGGCGAGCTGCCTCGACAGCCGCGCAGCCCGCCTCCAGCTCGCCTCGCGCGTCTGGCGCGTCGGGAGCCCCTTCGTCGACGCAGCCGTCGGCGGCGGATCGAGTCTCCTCGTTCGAACGAACGCCTACCGGCCGGGGCCTGACGTCGCCTGCTTCGAATGTGAACTCGACGAGACCGACTACGCGTCGCTCGATCAGGTCTTTCCCTGCGAGGGGGCGGCCCCCGGTTCGGAGGACGACGGGCCGCACGCGTTCTCCGTCGAATCCGAAACCCAGCCCTCTGCGGGCTCCGCAACCGTCTGACCCGAGGTCGAACCGTGGACGAGATTCTGAACTCCTTCTTGAAGAGCCAGCGCGAGGAAGGCCTCCGGCTCGCCGCCGAGAGCGATCTCCTCGAGCTGATCCCCGCGGACGACAGCTGCTTCGTCGCGATCTTCTCGTGCAAGGGGCTGGTGCGCGCCGCGGAGGGCGAGGTTCGCGAGCGCGATCACTTCGAGGTCGGTATCCGCTTTCCAGAGGACTACCTGCGGTACGTCGATCCGAGCGTGGTCCTCACCTGGCTCTCTCCGTCCGAGATCTGGCACCCGAACATCCGCGCCCCCTTCATCTGTCTCGGCCACATCGCGCCGGGGACGCCGCTCGTCGATCTCCTCCATCGGTGCTTCGAGATCATCACCTTCGACAACGTCACCATGCACGAGGGCGACGCGTTGAACCCGCACGCGTGCGCGTGGGCTCGGCACAACCGCGAGCGCTTTCCGGTCGACACGCGCCCGATCAAACATGGCTCGTCGAACGCGGGCGTCGAGTTCCTGGAGGTGGGATCGTGATTCGCTCCGTGGAACGACGCGAGGACGGTTGGGTGGTTCGCGACGGTCCCTTGCCGAACGCTGCGGCTTCTCGCCCCGGCGGCAGCGATCTCGCCGAGCTGCTCGTCGAGACGAGTGATGCGCCCGGTCCCGACTTCAAGGTCGTGGCCGATGGCGCGTCGGGGCTCCGGCTCCGAGCCGAGCGGCACGAGTCCGATACGCCGACCACGGCGGGTTCGCTCGATTTCCGCGCCGGACGCGAGCACGACGGCGCGGATGCGAAGAGCTGTCCGGCTTCCTTCGATCTCGAGGGTCTGTGCCGCGAGGCGGGCTGGCCCTTCGAGGCTCGTTCCGACGGCGCGCTGGTGGTCGATCTCGGTGTCCGCGACGCCTACGTGCCGGCAGTCGTCGAGGCGCGCTCCTCTGTCCTGTCCGTCGAGGCGCCACTCGTCTCGAACCTTCCGGGCGAGGGGGCGCGGCGCAAGGCCGTAGCCGCGCTCCTGCTGCGGGCCAACGGAGCCTTTCGGATGGTGTGCGGTCGGATGCGTTCGTGCGGCGAGCGCTGCGAGGCGCTTCTCGAAGCGAAACTGCCCGCGACCGCGAACGCGTCGGAGCTGGAAGTTGCGCTCGGTTCCGTTGCGATTGCGGCCAGGCACTGTGCGATCGAGGCGCGGATGCTCGCAACCGACGAACGGGTCGCGCGGGCCTATCTGCAGATCAGTGGCGAGGTCGGCGGGGACGCACCGTAGGTGGGTTCCAGGCTTCGCCGGCCATACCGGGCGGAAACGTCCACAACAGAAGGAGGAAATGGAGATGGAATCAGCAACCGCAACGCTGGATCTCTTCGCTCGCGACATGACCGGGCAGAAGCGATTCCGGCTGAGCAAGGTGCCGTTGAAGGCGAGCGTCGGCGAGATCGTTCGCGGCGCGGTCGCCCGCATGGGCCTCAGCGTGGAGGATCGCGACGGTCGCGAGCTCGACTACCGCGCCCGCAGCGAGCGGGAAGGACGGCAGATCCAGAACTCGGAGCGCGTCGGCGACGCACTTCGCCCCGATGACGAGATCGTCCTGACGCCTCGAATCAGTGCCGGCTGAGAGCTGGAGGGTCCTGGCTCGCGCGTCGAGCGAGTCAGGGCCCGAGGAGTCGGGATTCGCGAATCGAATCGGTCAGGAGAGGGCCTAGACCATGTCCGGAGCAGAACGAACGGCGAGTGCAACGACGCCCCTGCGCGGGTCCCAGAGCAGGGGCTATCGCTACGCAATCGAGTACATGAAGCAGGACGGCACGCATCTCGGTGTCGTTCCGATCGAGCCCGACTTCGAGCCGACGATCGATTGGACCTACTTCCTCGGAGTTCGGCGTGCCGAACTGCCCGCCGTGGTCGACTCGGCGGAGGGGGTGGTTTCGCCGCTTTGGAGCAACGAGCTGGGCGAGCCCTATTGCCACGGCTTCCGGGTCGAGGTGACGAAGCGAGGCGGGGGCCGGGTGGTCCACTGCGATTTTCCGGAGAGCTTCTTTCAGCGCCTTGCGGACGCTGGATCGGCAGAGTGGTTCGAGAAGGGCGATCTCGAGCCCGGTGAGCGATACGCCTACCGGGTCTGTGCCTACCCGATCGCCTCCGATCTGTCCGAGGGCCGCCCCGTTGATTCCGCGCTGGAGGCCGCAGCCTCGTTCGAGGTCGAAGCCGTCCCGGAGCCGATTCCGCTCGTCGAGAGTCGTCTCGAAACGTTCGCGGAACGGGCAGAAGCCGACGAAGTGCACGTCGAAGGCGAGATGCCCGTCTTCATCGTCCGCTCCGTGATCGACGAGGCGTGTGATCTCGCGCGAAGCGCGGGTCGGAACGAGACCGGCGGCATCCTCATCGGCCACATCCACCAGGACCCGACGAAGCCCGAGGTGTTCGTCGAGATCACCGCGCAGATCCCTGCACGACATGCCGAAGCCTCCGAGTCGAGCTTCTCCTTCACGCACGACACCTGGTGCGCGGCGGACGCCGCAGTCCAGCTTCGCGGGCGCGGCGAGTCGTTTCTCGGTTGGTGGCATTCGCACCCTCGCTGGTGCAATCCGGAGTGCCCCGAGACGCGCCGGAAGGATTGCGTTCTGGCGCGCCCCTTTTTCAGTGCGGACGACATCCATCTGCATCGCGTCTGCTTCCCGCATCCGTATCAGGTTTCGCTGCTGATCAGCGATCTCCCCGAGTCCGGACCGTCCCCGGCGCTCTTCGGCTGGCAGGCAGGGGCGATCTCGGCGCGTGGCTACTTCGCGATGCCGTGAGAGAGATGCGAAGCCCGTCCAGTTCATCGAAAAGAATCGAGCCGAGAGACCCCAACCCCAGGAGTAGAAGATGCCCAGGCTCCAGCGAAACCAGACCCCCGACAGCTCGCTACCGACACCGACGGCGCTCCTCGAGGAGAACCAGCAGCTGATGGCTGCGCTCGAACAGGCGCAAGCGACGCAGACGAAGCTGCGCGAGCTGATCGAACAGATCACGGCCGCCCCCTGGTTCCCGGCTCTCTTCCAGAAGCTGGTCGATACGCCACAGGGGATGCGCGCGATGGTTTGGGTGGGGGCGATGCCACGCCTCGTCAATTTGCACCCCTCCGTCGACGGTCCGACGTTGCCCTCGGGCAGCAACGTCTACCTCGATCACGAGCAGGCGACGCTGATGGCGGCAGCGAAGGGGGCCTTCGTGACGCCCACCGAGTCGGCGACCTTCGAGCGGCTCACGCAGGACGGACGGGTCGTCGTACGTTCGCGAGACGAGGAGATCGTTCTCGAACGAGCGGCTTGTCTCGACGATCGCGAGTTCCGATCGGGTAGCAAGGTGCTCTTCGATCGGCCCTCGCGGATCGCGCTCGAGACGATGGATGGAGTAGAGGGCAAACAGTATCAGCTCGAGGATCTCGGTGAACTCTCCCGCGGCGATGTCGGGGGCCATGCGCAGACCCTCGACGATCTGATCTCGCTGTTCTCGGCGAGTCTCGTCGAGCCCGAGTTGGCACGTCTCTATCGGATGACCGGCCGACGCGCCGCACTCATGTACGGTCCGCCCGGGTGTGGCAAGACGTTGATGGCCAAGACCGCGGCTGCCGAGATCCAGCGCATGACGGGCAAGCGCTGCCGGTTCGCGGTGGTCCGGCCCGGGGAGTTCGAGAGCAGCTACGTCGGCGAATCCGAGGCCAACATCCGCGCCTGTTTCCGGTCGCTTCGCGAGGCTGCGGGCGACGACATGGCCGTTCTCTTCCTCGACGAGATCGAGTCGATCGGTCGGATCCGGGGCGGCGCCGGTGGACGTCACCAGGATCGCTTCCTGGCCGCTCTGCTCGCGGAGATCGACGGCTTCTGCGAGCGCGGGAAGGTGTCGATCCTCGCGGCCACCAACCGCCGCGACCTGCTCGACCCGGCGCTTCTGTCGCGGCTCGCGGATACCCAGATCGCCGTTCCGCGCCCGAACCTCCAGGCCGCACGCGAAATCCTCGCGATCCAGCTGCCGGTCTCGCTCCCCTACTACGAGATGGCTGAGGCGGAAGCGGACGGGCAGTCCGCGGCAGAGGCGCGGAGCCGCGTGATCGAGACGGCGATCTCGCGTCTGTACCCCCCGAACGCGGACAACGAAGTGTCCCGCCTCACGCTTCGTGACGGGACCCAGCGGACCGTCCACGCGCGGGAGCTCATGAGCGGCCGACTCCTCGATCAGATCGCCCTCTCCATCCGCGAAAAGGCCTTCCGCCGGCATGTCGCTGGAGACGACGGCGGTCTCCGCATCCCGGATGCGCTCGCCGCGGTGGAGACCTGCCTCGCCGAACTCTCGACGACGCTCACCGTCCACAACGCGCGCGCCTATCTCGACGACCTGCCGCAGGACGTCGACGTCGTGCGCGTCGAGCCGATTCGCACCAAGCCCGAACGGAGGCACCGCTACTACAATGCCGCCTGAACTTCGACGACTTCGGTCGGTCCCCAAGCTCGTGGGGGCCGACTTCGAGCTCGGCAACTTCATCCTCGGCCTCGAGGCCCGCGATGGGACAGGACGCGAAGCCTCTCGCGCGCTGCTCGCCGAGGTCGATGGCGTCCCCGCGAAGAACCGCTCCTACCGCTCCTCAAGCAGCGTCGTGTCCTACGACGGGTTCGGCGGGGAGTACGGTGGGGCTTACGGCTACGGCTGGGGCGACTGGTACGGGGGGAGCGCGCGCGATCCCCAGGATCAGGGCCGGGTCTTCCTCGAGAGCAACGGCGCAAGCGTCTACATCGACCTGGATCATCTCGAATGTGCCGTGCCGGAGGTGCTGAGCGCCTTCGACCTGGCTGCGGCGTCGGCGGCCATGCTTCGGATCGCGCGCGAGGCACAGGTGCGCGCCAACGAGAAGCTCCCGGCCGGGCAGAGCTTGCAGGTCTTGATCAACAACTCCGACTCGCTCTCTCACAGCTACGGGTCGCATCTCAACTTTCTCGTCAGCCGCGCTGCCTGGGAGGACATCCTCGAGCGTCGCCCCCATTTCTTGCAGTTCCTCGCGACTCACCAGCTGTCTTCGATGATTTACTCCGGGCAGGGGAAGGTGGGCTCCGAGAACGGCCGTCCCGACGTGAACTACCAGATCTCCCAGCGCGCGGACTTCCTCGAGACGGTCGCAGCGACGCAAACCACGTTTCGTCGTCCGATCGTGAATGCCCGGGACGAGACGCTTTGCGGCGATAGCGGCGAGCTCGCGCGTCTGCACTGCATCAGCTTCGACAACACTCTCTGCTTCGGGGCCAGCATCCTCAAGGTCGGCGCGATGCAGATCGTGCTCGCGATGATCGAGGCCGAGGACGTCGACACCCGGTGCTCGGTCGACGACCTCGTCGGCGCCGCCGTCGCATGGAGCCACGATCCGAGCCTCGAACGGCGTGTTCGCCGGGTCGAGGGCGGGGAAGCGACGGCGATCGAAACGCAGCAGCGGATCCTCGAGCACGCGTTCGCCCATCGAGATCGCCACGGCTTCGAGACCGTGCCGCGCGCCGACGAGATCCTGGCGCTCTGGGACGACACGCTCTCGAGGCTCGCGGGCGGCGACCGCGACGCGCTCGCGGGCCGCATCGATTGGATCCTCAAGGAGCGGATCCTCGAGCGTGCGCTCGAGCAGCGCGATGATCTCGACTGGAAGTCGCCGGAGCTCAAGTACCTCGATCAGATCTACAGCAGCCTCGATCCCGAGGAAGGTCTCTTCTGGCCCCACCTGCGTTCGGGGCTGGTGGAGCGCTGGATCAGCGAGGAAGAGATCGAGCGCTTCCTGCACGAGCCGCCCGAGAACACGCGCGCGTGGACCCGCGCGATGGTTCTGCGCCGCTTCGAGCGGCACGAGATCCTGAAGGTCGACTGGGACGAGATCACGATCCTGCTCGATACGAGGACCGGGCGGCAGGAGTTCACGCTCCGCCTCGATGACCCGCTCGGATTCACCCGCGCCACTTCCGAAGCGCTCTTCGAGCGCGAAACCCAAACCCCAGAAGGAGACTCCAATGCGAACGCGTGACCTGAACCAGAACGACCAGCGGAATGTGACCCCCGACACCGGGGCCGCTCCGACGGGCGCCGGACCGTCGGCGATCGACGAGACCCGGCGCCGCGCGCAGCGGTTGCTGGACCTCGCCGACGACACGATCAGCCAGGCGCTGTCCCAGAACAGCGAGCGGTTCCTCGCCCAGAACCGCCAGCAGGGAGGTCAGTAGACATGATGGACGAGACCCTCTTCGGAATGGAGACCGAGTTGGCCTTCTCCGCCTTGCGAATCGGCGAGGAAGACCCGAACCAGGAGATCCTGTTCGATCTCCCGCGGCCCATGCATTCCGCCGTCTCGTCCACCGTTGCAGATCTGCTCGTCGCCGACTTCTTCAAGCTGGCCGACGAGCAGATCTGCTCCCTTCGCGACTATCAGACCAACGGGATCTATCTCGCCAACGGGTCGCGCCTCTATTTGGACGCGGGTCGTCACCCCGAGTTCTGCACGCCGGAGTGCCGAAGCCCTGAAGAGCTCGTACGGTGGCAGCTCGCCGGCGAGCGGATCCTCGCGGGGCTCGTCGAAGATCTCGCCATCCTGCGCCCCGACCACGCCTTCGCCCTGTTTCGCTGCAACGTCGACTACGGCGGGATGCAGAGTACGTGGGGCTGCCATGAGAGCTACCAGCATCGATCCGACGAAGTGCAGATGAGCCGACATCTGATCCCGCATCTCGTCTCACGAATCATCTACACCGGCGCGGGCGGGCTCAACAACCGCATCGACCGCCCGCAGTTCCTCATCTCGCCGCGCGTTCCCCACCTGATGCACACGGTCGGAGCAGACTCTCAGCACGAGCGCGCGCTCTATCACACGAAGGACGAACAGCTCGGGGAGAGCGACTTCCACCGCCTCCACCTCATCTGCGGCGAGAGCAACTCGTCGCAGCTTTCGACCTACCTCAAGTTCGGCACGACGGCGCTGATCGTGCGCCTGATCGAGGCCGGGCTCTGCGAGGGAGGGGAGCTGGGTTTCGATCGGCCCCTCGAGGTGATGAACCGGATCGCGCGCGACGTTCGTTGCGAGAAAGAGAGCCGCGTCTCGGGCGGTCGGCGTCTCACGGCGATCCAGATTCAGCGCGAGTACCTCGCGATGGTGGAGGAGCAGCTCGATGCGGACTTCATGCCCGATTGGGCTCCGCGCGTCTGCGAGCGCTGGCGCGAGGCGCTCGACGACCTCGAGAACGACTCGCCTTCGCTCTCGACGCGTCTCGACTGGAAGATCAAGCACGCTCTCTTCGAGGACCGCCTCGAGCGACGAGGCACGTCGTGGAGCGAGCTGACGAGATGGGAGGGGCTCGGAGCCGAGCTCTGCGAGATCGACACGCGGTTCGGAGAGCTCGGATCGGCGGGTCTTTTCCGACGCCTCGACGAGGCTGGGGCACTCGAGCATCGCCTGTCGGAGCTCGGCAGCGTCGAGGAGGCGATGGAATCGGCGCCGCCCGGCGGGAGGGCGGAGGTCCGCGGTCGTGCGATCCGGGAGCTCCGAGAGAAGGACGACTCCGGTCGCTACCGCTGTGGATGGGAAGCCATTCTCGACGACGAGGAGGGCCGCACCTTCGACATGTCCGATCCCTTCGGCCGGAACGCAGAATGGCGCGACGCCGATCTGGGCTGGCGGCGGCGCTCTCCGCATTCCCGCTTCCGCCACAACCTGCTCGACGAGCTGAACCAGGGCGTCGGTCTTTACAGCGGCTGCATGTTCAGCGACGCAGTCGAGCGACTCGCTGCAGTCGCCCAACGCGCCCGGGCTGCTGGGGAGCACGAGATCGAGTCTCAGGCGCGTTTCTGGTCGGCGTCGGCCTATCACGACGCCGGACGGCTTCGGCAGGCGGAACGTGTGCTCTCGCCGATTCTGGAGACCGTCGTGGAGAACGCCAGCCTCGAAACGGCCTGCCGCGTGCTGACGCGACACGCCGTGATCCTGATCGACGGACCGGCCGAGCGCTCCCGGATCGAGGAGTCGATCGCGCGAGCGCGGCGTTGCATGGAGGAGGGCGACGGCGTCCGCGGCGCTTCGCGGATCGCGCTGGCGGAGGCACGGCTATTTGGCGCGATCGGAGACTACGGCTCGGCGATCCTGCGAATGGAGGAGGCGCTCCGGCTCGAACGAGACGACTACATCTCGTTCGCCAGGAGCTCTCACCAGCGCTGGATGATCTACTACCTCCTGCGAGTGAAGCGGTTGGATCGGGCCAACTTCTACCTCGAGGAGTGGTTCGACGAGGTCAAGCGGGGCGTCGGACGCCCCGAGAGCCGGATCATGTTCCATTGCGCCGAGTCCCTGATCGCGCGCGCTCGGGGAGATCACGACCGCGCCTTCGAGCGCGCTCGCGATGCGGTCGAGCACGCCGAGGGCGCCGATCGCAATCGCTACCGAACGAGCGCGAGATGCGCTCTCGTCGAGAGCGCGATCGAGGTCGGCGATCTCAATGCCGCGCGGCCGCACGTCGAGGCCCTCGAGAGGTGGGAGGAAATCGAGATCGGGGAGCAGCATTGCGACGTCCACCTCGTCACGGCGGCCTACCACCGGGCTGTGGAGGGACGGGAACGTGAGGCCAAGGCCGTGCTCGCGGAGGCGGCCGCGCTGGGTGTCGCTCGTCGGATGGATCGCCTGCTGGGCACGCGCCATCACGAGAGGGAGATGGGGGAGGGGTTGCGGCCTGTGGGGTAGCCGTGAGGCAAGCATCTGGGCCGGGGCGAACAGCTGGCACCCGAGAGGGCGATCTGACACCGGAATGACCCGGAAGAGGTGTGCTTCTGGTCGAGATGCGTCGGGCATCGTCACTCCTCGGAATCGACTAAGATCGACCTTGCTGCTCATCTCCAAGGGTGACCGACAGCGTACGGCGCGCGTTCGCCCTGGATGAGTGCAGCCTCGACCTGGCCAGAGGCTCTCCGATGATGGTGCTAGCGTCTTTCGAGTAGCCGTCCGATCCTATCCGGAGCGCTGAGCATGGCGACGACGACGAAGCCCGGCCCGCTCGTCACCCTAGTCACGGGTGACGTCACGATGGATTGGAACGTCGCGCACATCCGCCGCCAATCCGTCGCCTCTATCAGCTGGAGCGGTGAGGATGTGGCTCGTCTCTGCTGGCAACGCGGTGGTGCGGCTCTCGTGGCTGATCTGGTTTCGGCCGTCGCTTCGCGCGTCGCGAAAACGAGTTCGCTCGAGATCGAGCTGCACTCGGTGGCCGCACCGAGTGAGGCACCGAGTCCGGCGGAGACAGGCTTCACGCGCTCGCATGCCCGATGGTCGCCCTTCAGTGATGGCAAGGCGGACAATCGAAAGCGCTGGCGTGTCTCGGATTTTCTCGGTCTGGACGTCATCTCCTCGGAATCGACGGTGGGGAACGGCTCGTGCGCACGAGTGGATCGCGACGAGCCTGGCGCCCCCGAGATCGTCGTCCTCGACGATGCCGACCTGGGCTTTCGCGACGATCGCGATCTCTGGCCGAAAGCCATCGTCGACTCCGAGCAGCGTCCCTGGATCGTGCTGAAGATGTCCAGACCCGTGGCGAGTGGGCGGCTCTGGGACGAGCTCATTCGTTATCACGCCGAGCGACTGATCGTGATCGTCACGATCGGAGACCTGCGGCGAACCGCAGTGCAGGTGAGTCATGGGGTCTCCTGGGAGGAGACGGCTGAGGACCTCACCTGGGAGCTCACGTTCAACCCCGACGTCAACGGCCTATCGCGCTGCGCCCACGCCATCGTTTCGCTCGACACTGCCGGTGCGATGCTGCTCACGGGTGGCACGGAGCAGCCCGCCAGGGCGGAGCTTCTCTTTGATCCGAAGTGCATGGAAGGCGAGTGGACTGAAGGGCGGCGGGGGGGAATGATCGGCAACACGGCGACGCTCACGGCGGCGATCGTCCGATCGTTGTTTCTCGACCCTGAAGAGCCCGATCTTGTTGCCGGGATCCGAGCCGGCATTTCGGCCATGCGCGACCTTTTTGAGCTGGGATACGAGGCTGGAGACCCCAGCCGCCCCGAGCTTCGGTTCCCCATCGACCGAATCGCCGACCGAATCTGTAGTGCGACCGATCATGAACGCACCGGAGCAGAGGCTCTCGCGATTGCGACGGTGCAGCCGCCCCTCCGCGAGCAGCGGATCTCGCGGAATCTCGCTGCAGGCACAGCCACCGAAGATCGCGACGGCGAGTGGCGGATCCTCGCGCAGGCTCACGGCGGCGACCTCGATCGTCTCGCCGCCGAGATCGTGCTCCATGGACTCGAGCATACGCTTCGGGGGATCCCCCAAGCCCGATTCGGCGGGCTCCGAACCGTCGACCGGCGAGAGATCGAGGCTCTCCGCTCGATTGGTGGCCTGATCACCCAGTACTGCAGAGGTCGGGAAACCCGGCCACTTTCCTTCGCCATCTTCGGGCCGCCGGGTGCAGGGAAGTCCTTTGCCGTGAAGCAAGTCGCCGAGTTCGTTCAGCCGGGAACGATCGAGCCGGTCACGTTCAACCTATCGCAGCTCGACGGTCCTTCCGATCTCCTGGGAGCCTTCCACCAGGTCCGCGACATCAGTCTGAAGGGGAAGCTTCCGCTCGTCTTCTGGGACGAGTTCGACACCAGTCTCGCCGGAGATCCGCTCGGGTGGCTTCGCTACTTCCTTGCGCCGATGCAGGACGGAGAGTTCCAGGAAGGTCAGATCACGCATCCGATCGGTCGTGTGATCTTCGCCTTCGCGGGTGGAACCGCGGAGCGGATGAGTGCGTTCGGCAAAGGCGTTCCGGCCGAGCGGCAGAAGGCCCTCAAGCTCCCGGACTTCACGAGCCGCCTTCGCGGCTTCCTCGACGTCCTCGGACCAAATCGTCAGACGACGACTCGAAGCACGGACCCCTACTTCGTCATCCGGAGAGCGATCCTGCTTCGGTCGCTCTTCGAGAGGGTGACGGGGCAGGTCATCCGCAATGGAGAGCTCCAGATCGATCGGGGCGTGCTGCGTGCACTGCTCCGCGTCGAGACCTATCGGCACGGTGCGCGCTCGATCGAGTCTCTGCTTTCGACGAGCCTGCTCGTCGGCGAGAGCCGCTTCAATCGCTCCTCGCTGCCTCCGGAGGCTCAGCTCGACCTCCACGTCGACGCGCAGGAGTTTCTGGCGCTCGTCCACCTGCTCGAGCTCGAAGGGGAGCTGCTGGACGGCGCTGCCCGCGCGATCCACGATGGCTTCTGCCGCAGTCGCGAGGCCGACGGGTATCGGTTCGGGGAGAAGACCGACGATGCGGCGATGACGCATAGCGCGCTCAGGCCCTTCGACGAGCTTCCGCTGAACGAGCAGGAGCAGAATCGCGACGCGGCGCGCGACATCCCCCGCAAGCTGGCGACGCGTCGCTACGTGATGATGCCCGACCGTCGCGACGAATCACGCTTCGAGTTCCCGAATGATGACCTGGACGCGCTCGCCGCGGCCGAGCACCAGCGTTGGATGGACAAGAAACTCGTGGACGGGTGGACCCCGGCGCCCGAGCTCGAGGTGCCCGACAAGGACAATAAGCGGCATCCGGATCTGGTTCCCTACGAGGATCTCTCCGACAAGGAGCAGGAGAAGGACCGGGAGCAGATTCGCGAGCTCGTCGATGTCCTTGCGGCGGTTGGGTACACGGTTGTGCGCCTCCGGGATCGCGATCCAGGAACCAACTGAACAGGCTCGGCGGGGCTATTTCCCGGGTTCGTTGGATTGGGCCATGCGCGTTCCCGGAGCTTCCGTGTGACAGGTGTCAGGGGCATCGTTCCTCGTCGAGGCCTCTCGCGCCCTTCGAAGCCTTCTCGTGAGCTTCTGCGCTGGGTGCAGTCGCCGGTCTCCCTTCGATGGTTGGCCGCATCTTCGGCATAATGAGTAGGGCTTGCCGTCAGGGGTGCCCGGCTCGTTCGGTCGCCGGCTCCGTCTCATTTCACACGTGGTGCCATGTCCGAGGATTCCATTTCTGTTCCCTACGTCGTCCCGATCTGGCTGGTCGGATTCGCGGGACATCGTCCCTCGAACTCGAAAGGGCGTTCGGGTCAGGAGCTCGAGCAATGCTCGGCCGCGATCCGTACAAAGCTTCGGGAGCTGGCCCAGCAGGCGGAGCGAGCCTGTGGCACGATCGAACTCGTCAGCGGCGCGGCCAGCGGAGCTGACCTCGTCGCGATCGCTGCCGCCGATGATCTAGAGATTCCCGTTCATCTGCTGCTTCCCCTCGACGAGGAATCCTTCTTCCAGGATTTCGCCGATTCGCCGGACGACTTGTCGAAGGCGAAGCGATACATCGAACGTGCACACGATCCTGGTTCGGGCTGGACGATCCGTGTCGCGGATGGGGACCAGAAACGACCCGACTGCTATCACGACGCGAGCCTACAGCTCCTCGAGATCGTGAATGTGCTCGTCGCCGTCCTCAGGCCGGGAGAGGCCGACGGCGACCGGATGGGAGGAACGGCCGAGACGGTTCGGCTCGCGAACGCCGATCACATGGACCTTCCGACCATTCTGATCGATCCTGAGAATGGTGGATCGGTCTACAAAGACGTCGACCTTCCCGTCTCGACCGCTGGCGCGACCTACAGACTTCTCCGAGACATCAATGGTGATTTGAGTAGCTCGGCCGCTCATTCGGGCGGATATGATGGGCAGCGGGGACTCGGGGCGGAAGAATCCGTTTGGCAGATCTTTCGCTCTCTCGACAACGTGGCGAACGCCTCAGGCCAGACATACCGGGGATCTCTTCGGGCTTCTGTCCTCCTCCATTTTTTCGCAACCGCGTGCGCAGCGATCGTCGCTTCGTTCTCAGCTCTCTTCATCGACGCATTGGTCGTCGTTCCCAAGCTCCTCACGACGCTAGAGCTCCTGCTCGTGCTGGCCGCACTGCTTCTCCTGGGGCGCACGCACAGACTTGGTACGAACCCGACGTGGCGACGATCGCGATTCGCAGCTGAGCTCGCAGACGGTCTCATCTGCAGCGCGGCGCTTACCGACCCCCTTCGCCCGCGGATCGCGCGTCATGACAACACGTGGAACCTCTTCGCCGTATCTCTCGCGCTTCGCGCGAACCGGGAGCAGCGTCAGCGCCTCGCGGACCTCGATCATGTCAGACGGATTGGTCGATTGTTCGAGGAGTACGGTAGGAAGCGCTTGGAGTATCAACGCGATCAGTACTTCGGTGAGCAACAGAAATATTCTCTCGTCAGTTTCCAGCGGTGGAGCCTTGTCTCCAGGCTGACCTCAGTTGGCGCGATCGGCGTCATTGCGCTTGCCCTCATGTTGAAGGTCGGCGCACCGACCTTCTCCGCCACCCCGGTCGGGTCCTTCGCAGTGCTCTTCCTGCCGATCCTGCTGCCTCTCGTGGCCGGGCTGGCATCCACGATGATCATCTCACTCGACGCCGGGCGTCGCTCTGCGCGATATGAGGAGGTCCTGCAGCGCCTGGATCATTTTCTCAGCATCCGGGACGGACTGCGTACGGAGTCGTCGATGCGCCTCTTCGTCGAGCGCGCCGAGCACGTACTCGAGGACGAGCTGGTGGAGTGGCACGCGACTGCGTCGTCGGTCAATCACTGATCGAGCGAGCTAGGAACGCTAGAACTTGGATAGCGCGTGTTTGGATGGTCGCTGAAGCGACCGCTCAACCGATCCTCGGCGCTCGTGGAAGAGCATGATTGAGATCGTCTTCGGCGCGATCGGCTGTCCGTCCAGATACATATCTGGATCACCGAGATTGATTCTTCGCAGAGCGGCTTCGGCAGCCGCCACGCCTAAGTCGTGGTTATCCGCCCAGATTGCCCCGTTCAGATCGAAGATCGACTGGCAGGTTTGCGGCGGGACTCCTCCGTTTATCGGCGCTGCGAACCCTCTAAAGCGATCAGCTGAAAGTGAGTAGATCCGGAAACTCCTGCCCAGGTTCGCCCGTCAGGTAGAGCGGCGAAATGGCGACGAGGCGATTCAGCAAACCACGCGATCGGCGTATCATGAAGACGCCGACGGATCACAAGGTCCATATCCTGGGTTGCCGCCACGAACACTCCATGGCTGGGCCTTGACCAGTCCGGGACGATGTCTGTATCACTATCAAACTGTTCGATCGCTTGACCCGATCGGACGTCCCAGACGATCACGGAGTTTTCCAGGTCTCGCGAGATTATGCGGGTACCGTCTGGGCTGATCGATACGTGCATCACGCCGCGTGCGTGGCCTACGAGAACGGACTGTATGCTCCCCGTTCTCGCATCCCAGACACGAACGGTTCGGTCCAGAGAGCCGGAGACGATGAAACATCCGTCCGGGCTGTATGCCACGCATCGGACCGAGTCTTCATGACCCAACAGGGCTGCATATTGATGTCCGCTGTCTGTATCCCATATCCGTACAGATTTGTCGGTCGAGCCCGACGCGGCACGGTCGCCGCGCGGGCTGCCCGCGACGGTCCAGACCTCACCCTGATGCCGGCGGAAGACAACCCGTTCTTCTCCACGACTGATCGTCCAAACACGCGCGGTCTTATCCATGGAGCCCGAGACTATGGTTGTGCCGTCTGGACCAAACGACGCACTTGTGACCTCGTGACTGTGTCCGCGAAGAACTTCATTAGTTCTTCCGGTCCGCGCATCCCAGATTCGAATCGTTCGATCCCGAGACCCAGTTGCGACTCGTGCCCCATCCGGACTGATCGTCATACTTCGCACGGAGTCTTCATGTCCAATGAGCTGCGCGTGCTGACGACCGATCTCAGAGTCCCAAACGCGCGCGGTAGAGTCCGAAGAGCCAGAGGCGAAACGATCACCGTTGCCAATGAACGATACGGAGTTCACGCCTCGCTCATGACCGCGGAAAATGGCCTGGGTCTCTCCTGTGGTCGCATTCCAGGTGCGCACGGTCTTGTCCAGTGAGCCTGAGATGATGCGGGTTCCGTCGGGACTGAACGACGCGCTCATCACGCCGCGATCGTGTCCTCGGAGGCATGCCATCAAGTCTCCGGTCTCGACATCCCACAAGCGAAGGGTGTTATCACGAGATCCCGAGACTATTCGTGCGCTGTCAGGGCTGAACGAGACGCTCGTTACCGAGTCTTCGTGGCCGCGAAGAACTAGCTCGATCCTTCCTGTTTGCGCATTCCAGATGCGCACCGTGCTATCCCACGATCCGGAAGCGATGCGCTTTCCGTCGGAACTCATGGAGACGCTGGTCACGCCGCGATCGTGACCCTTAAGTACAGAACATCGCTCCCCGGTATCGGCGTCCCATACGCATACTGTCTTGTCCCAGGAACCTGATACGACGCGACTGTCATCCGGATTGAAACAAACGCTTGCTACATATCCCTCGTGACCCTCGATTACCGTTCTTGCCGCCTTCGCTTCGACATCCCAGACGCATACCGTGTTGTCCCAAGAGCCAGAAACGACCGCAGATTGATTGTGGCTGAATGAGACACATTCCACTTGTTGATCGTGGCCTTGCAGGACTGCATGCGTGTCTCCTGTCTCAGCGTTCCAGATTCGAACGCTATTGTCGTCGGAGCTCGACGCAATCCGGGAGCCGTCCCTGTCGGCAGAGACACTCGTTACCGACCGTCCGTGTCCGCGGAGGACGGCGAGCTGATCGGTACCCAGATGAACCGATGGCGGGCGCATCGCCCGCAGCCAAATAAATCCGGGAGCTGCGGCCTCTCTTTCTGTCCGCCATCGTTCGAGCAGATTGCTGAGATTCTCCCCAGCGCTTGCCGCAGCAAGCCCCGTACTCGCTTCCGCTTCGTAGTACGACTCGGCTTCAACGCTGTCGTACCACCAGCAGCTGTTCCATAGGCTTTGAAAAAGTCCTTGTGGATAGTCAGCAGCATGCCTTGCTATGAAGTGAACGTCGCGGCCGAGAGCTTTCGAAAGCAGGGTGACGACCCGGTGCGTCCGATGTGACTTCGGGAGAGCCTCTGACGTCCGGCGAAAATCCGCGACAAGCTCGAAGATCTGCCCCGCAGTGGTTCGCCTCTCCAAATACTGGAGGTCAAGCAGGATCGATACCAGACTCTCCCAGTCCCCGGTATTCAGCAGATGCGCCGGAAGATGTCTCAAGGCGTAAGGCGACATTCCGTCCACCCCGGCCATGTACTCCTTCCAACAGGCTGCGGCGAGTTGGATCTCTGCTTCTGTCTCGTCGCACCAGAACTCGCCTGCAGCCTGTCGGTTCACCAACCAGTCACGAATCGATTTGTGGAACAGCTGATAGCAATCGTCATCCGCGTCGCGATTCGCTTCCAGGAAGGCTCTGAGTTCCAAGAGATACTGATTCGCAGTTTCGGCCGACTCGTCAATCACACCGCGAATCGTCGAGAAGGGCAGCGGGGCACGTGCCGCCACAAACGCTCTCAGAAGTGGGCGGATCCTCGTGTTGTAGACCGCGATGTCTGCGTATCGGCGTGCGAAACTCACGGCATAGAAATCCTCGAGCTCGGGCATTAGTTGCCCAAGGTCATCGAGTTCGAGGGTTCCCTGTTCCAACTCGTCGAGTACCAACTTCGCGTACAGAAAGAGTCCGGAGGCCAATTCCTCTACGCGGTTGATGATCAGATCGCGGATCGCTGCCGGTTCGTCGCGTACAGAACCGCTGGCGACACGCGCGCTGATGTAGTCGATAAGGTCCAACTTGTTTTCGTTGCGGCTTGCCATCAGCTCGAGTACGTCGAACGTCCGGAGGCGCTTCACGACCGAGTCTTCTGGCCGCGTCGTGGCGATGATGCGCAACCAAGGTGGAAGGTCAGGGGCCTGTTGCACGATTACGTCCAGTACGGACTCCTGACCTGGCCTTCCCTCGGAAGCTTCGTCTCTTCCTGCGCCCACCCTCGACCATGCGTCTGCTTCGTCGAGGGAGTCGACAATGATGAGAAAAGGAGCTGCGGGCGGAGGCAAAGCAGTGGTCGGTTCTACGATGAGTTGCCTGAACGCGTCTGACGCCGAGGAGCGTCGGCGCTCTGGCTCCCTCACCGCAAGCACCGCATCGTATCCAGGCAATCGGGCGTGAAGCTGCGCTACCAAGGCGGCGACGAACTGCTGGGGATCAAGCGACGCCGTATTCTGTCGAATGCAGAAATGCAGAGCGACGACGTCACTACGGCGGGTCAAAGCTGCCGCGATCGCGCTTTTGCCGAGGCCCG
Source organism: bacterium (assembly GCA_024742285.1). NCBI lineage: Bacteria > bacterium. Next base: position 217,575 of record JANSYR010000012.1, read on the forward strand.
GCGCGGCGACCACGACAAACGCGCGTTTCTTCGAGTTCTCCAGCCATCGATCGATCTCGGATCTCAGCCACACGCGCCCCACGAAATTCTGCGTGAACTTCGCGATCTCTACCGAGAAATCTATCGGTGATACCCCGCCGACCATAGAAAGTAGTGGGGCTTTCAGTGCGTGCTCGTCGCCGTCCAAGAACCGAAGCAGGGCTGATAGACCCGTCTCGTACCTTTCCGAGAAATCGACCCAGTTTCGGCGGGCCAAGAGCAGTGTCGGCTTCACGTTCGAATCGGACTCGATTCGGATTGGCACCACCTGCCTGTTTTCATTGATCGCGTAGACGATCTCGTCTCGGCAAACGCTGTCTTCTTCGACCGAACGCGGTGACATGATCGCCGCCACTACGCGAGACGACTGGATCCCTCGCTCGATTCTTACGTCGAAGTCAGCCCCTGATTCGATGCTCTCCAAGTCGAGCCACACCGATTGGCCGTGTTTCTTCAAGTCCCGCGCCAAGCGCTCCGCGAACCCGCGCGCGTCCTTTCGGCCATAGCTGAGAAAAACCGATTCGCTCTTGCGCGTCCCCGACTCCCCCGATGATGGCTTGGGCTCGCGCGGAAGTTGACCGTGTGTCCCGCAGACCCAGAAATCCCCGATCTGGGTGGCTTGGCGCTGACACCGGGGGCAGATCATCGATCGCGGCCTCCGTTGGTTGACACGCTGCGCGGCGACATGAGGCATCCGGATTGTTCAATGCGTCGTGAACGCATCTGCATCTGAGACACGTAGCCCTCCGGTTGGGGCCCATAATCGATGCGCGAAGTATAGCGCCGGTCCGATCTCGCAAGTGGTGGCGATCCGATATCGGCGGAGCGACTCTGTAGGTCACGGCTCGGAGCGTTCACCTTGCGAACGCGGCATCGGACGCGATAGAGCCTGGGGTCGTCGCTGTCGGAACGGGCTCGAAAGCGTGCGCTTGAGAGTCTGGCGACCCGACGACTACGATTGGAAGCCGAATGAAACGGAAAGACGGAGTCATTGTCGGGATCGACATCGGGACGACAAGGATCTGTGTGGCCGTAGGCGAAGAAACGGAGGCTGGTCTCGACATCATCGGTGTTGGGACTCATCCGAGCCAGGGAGTGCGAAGGGGCGTCGTAGTCGACTCAGACGCGGCCGCCGGATCGATCAAGCAAGCGATTGAGCAAGCCGAAGCGATGTCTGGCTGCGAGATCACGTCAGCATATGCGGGTATCTCCGGAAGTCACATTCAATCATTCAATTCCCACGGGATCGTCGCGGTCAAGGATCGAGAGGTTCGCGATGGAGATGTCAGACGCGTCATCGACGTGGCCAAGGCTACTTCCATTCCGATGGATCGCGAGGTCATTCATGTGATTCCGCAAGAGTTCATCCTCGATGACCAGGATGGGATCCGTGAGCCACTAGGAATGACCGGAGTTCGCCTCGAGGTGAAGGTCCATATCGTTACGGCTCACGTGACCGCAGCGCAGCAGGTAACAGAGTGCTGTAACCGAGCCGGGATCAATGTGGCTGATGTCGTGCTCGGAGCAGGAGCGACCGCATCTTCGGTTCTTTCGGATGACGAACGCGAGCTAGGCGTGTGCATGCTCGACATCGGTGGGGGTACCACCGATATTGCGGTCTTCGGTGGCGGTTCGGTCAAACACACTTCGGTTCTGGACATGGGCGCTTGCGATTTCTCGGAAGACATCGCAGCCAATCTAGGAACGTCATTCGAGGTCACGGATCGCTGCAAGGAGGAGTCGAGCTTCGTGTCGGTAGTCGACTCCGCGGACGTCGCTGACCTCACGGAGTCGAGCGTAGGTGGAGATGAGGAACGTGAAGTCGCCCGCCATGCGATGCGCCAGACGATTGATGCTCGTGCAGGGCAGGTCTTGACGGAGGCGCTGTCGAGGCTGTCTGAGGACGGCTTCGACGATCGAAATTTGTGCGGGGTTGTACTTACTGGTGGTGGGGCAGAGCTCGCAGGGCTTCTGGAGAGAGCCGAGAAGGAGTTCGGGCTTCCGACGCGAATCGGATCAGTGATCAAGGTATCTAGCTCCGGAAACCTCGAGCTGGATCCGACATGGGCAACGGCGGTTGGACTCGCGCTGTTTGGTACGTGGCAACAGCGAACGAGTCGCTCAAGCCGTTTCCGAATTCGGGATGAATCGATCTTTGGGCGAGTGAAGCAGCGGATGCGCGACTGGTTTTTCGCCGAGTTTGACTGATCGAGAGTGGGTACGCAGCGCCGCGGTCGAATCAGATTCGTCGACTCTTGCGAGCCCTCGACAGTGTGCGATTAGTTGGCCGAACTCAGGGAATGGAAGATTCAGTTTGCCGGACGAGATGCCGATTATGCGTCTCGGCTTGCATCTCCCGAATGGGATCGTCTGGCTCAGCCGGGATTGGGCGTTCAAGGTGTCTTTTCGGTACAGCCGGTATCTGCTATCTGCGAATCCGATAGCGAGCGACCTGCCGCGCAGAGAGTGCACTTCTCTGGGCGCGCTTCAGTAGGCCCTCCGCTTCCGCATGTTCGGCGGGCTCGACCGGGTAGGACGCGAAGTCGTTCAGGGCGGAGGCGAGCCTGGTTGGCGGGGCCTTCGTTGGGAATTCGGGGGTACGCCGGTCCGGCCGGGCGGCTCCCTATAGGTTGCATCCGCACGCAGGTGCTCCACAAGGTTGTCGCGTCAGACCGCGATTCTCAGTTGCGTCCGGCCGTGCTGCCGGGAGGATTCGAGTCCGAGGCCCCGGTTGGGAAGGCTCGGCTCCTTCCGGTTGAATCCCCCGTCATCGACGAGCCAATCGGGTCCGCGCCGATCGAGCGGCTGAAAGCAGATTGCCCGCAGGGGGCGGGAGATCCCCGACCACTGTACCTTTCGACTGATACGGCGGCGTGCAACTCGTGCCGATGGGTCGCGTCGCGAATTTGCGGGTACCCGTACGCATCATGGAACCTCTCTTCGTTGCATGGGATTTCGAGGCTCGTGGCGTTCGGGACTATCTCGACGCCTTCTACCGGCTGAGAGATTCGTACGAGCTCGACCCGATGATTCCCAGCGTTGGAGGTGTCGCTCCGGGGCTGATCTGGGAGGAGTCGATCCAAGCCAACATCCGGTCCGCTCGCTTCTTCGCGGCGTTTCTCGACCTGCCGAATGTGAATACTGCCATGGAGCTGGGGTTCGCATTGTCCGCCCCCGGCGATCGTCGTGTTCTCCAGACGTATCGCGGCGCGACACGACCGGAATGGCTCTCGAGCCGTCCCTTCAGTCTATACGCGCAGGAGCGGGCGCCCGACGTACCGTTCAGCGCGCGCGACGGTTCGGGCTTCGATCGACTCATCATCGAGCGAAGCGCGCCGCCTCCCCCTTCCGGACGGCGCGGAATACCCAACCGGACTATCCTTCTCTGTCCTCGGGAAACCGGAGGGGATCGTGTTGCGCTCGTTGCGCACGCAGCGATCGACGAGCTCGAGATCGTCGATTCGTCAGACCTCGATCATGCGGCGCTCGTACACCTTCTGCGTTCCGCGGATAGCGTGATCTGGGCAATTCCGCCGGCGCTGGACCACGAGCGGGACGGCGCGGCCAACGCTGGCATGGCCTTCATTGCGGGCTATGCCCTCGGATTGGGACTCGACCTGCGGGTGCTTGTTCCCTCGCAGGGTGTCCGACCGATCGCGGACGTGGAGAGCTTCAGAGGGGCCAGGCACGAGGATCTCGGCCAGTTCCTCGACTTCGTCGTTCAGTGGGCCGAGGAGTTTCGCGACGAGCGGAGAGTCGCTCGTGTCTCGTCGACGAATCCGGACGAAAGCTACTCGGACCCCGCCTCGCTGACGAACGCGCCCTTGCCGATTGCGCAAATTCGCCCCCGACGATCGACTTCCTCGCGGCGGGCCCTGGGCACTGTCGCAGCGGGACTGGACATCGGGACCAGCAAAATCTGCGTGGTCGCCGTCGATGGTGAGTGCGAGGGTGACGTCGCGAGCGTAGTCGGGGTCGGGACGCATCCCTCTCGGGGACTCCGGAAGGGAGTAGTCGTCGACATCGAGGCGACGATCGAGTCCGTTCGCGCAGCGGTCGAAGAGGCCGAGTTGATGGCCGACTGCGAGATTCGCGAAGTCTGCGTCGGAATCGCTGGGGGGCACATCCGTGCAATCAACTCCCGAGGATCGGCGCCGATCCGGACCGGCGAAGTGACTGAGCGCGACGTCCAGAGCGTCTTCGAGGCAGCCAAGGCGGTCGCCGTCCCGCTGGATCGTGAGATATTGCTCGCCCTTCCGCAGGAGTATCTCGTCGACGGGGAGTCGGTTCGGGGCAACCCGGTCGGCAAACTGGGGGAGGGATTGGAAGTTCGTCTTCATATCGTTTCGGGAGCCGTGACGGCAGCAACCAACCTCGTGAAGATCGCAAACAAGGCCGGTCTCGACGTCTCAGACATCGTGCTGGACCCGATGGCGTCCTCCGCCGCGGCGTTGACCGAGAACGAGCGGGATCTAGGCGTATGTCTGATCGACATCGGCGGCGGGACCGCGGACATCGCACGCTTCTCCCGTGGGGCGATCGAACATTCTGCCGTTCTCGGCATGGGCGGATATCAGATGTCGAATGACATTGCGGTCGGTCTTCGTACTCCGTTCGATGAAGCAGAGCGGATCAAGAAGAGGTTCGGCTCCGCCTCCGCGCGGCATGTCGAGGGTGAAGACGTCATTCGCCTGGCATCAGTCGGAGGACGTCCGCCGCGTGAGATCTCACGAAGAATACTCTGCGAGATCATTGAATCTCGTGTCGAAGAGATCCTCGGACTGTGCCGGAGCGAGATTCTCATGGATCGACTCCAGGACGACCTGGGCGCCGGCATCGTGCTCACCGGAGGGGCCTCGAAGCTCCCAGGAATTGGGGACTTCGCGGGCAAGCTCTTCGAGGCGCCCGTTCGGATCGGATCGCCGTGCAACGTCGGTGGACTCACCGACGTCGTGAACGGTCCCATGTACTCGACGGGTGTTGGACTCGCGTTGCATGCCCGATCGCTGCGTCCGTACCGACCGCGATTTCCCGTTCGGGGCAATTGGTCGTTCAGTCGAGTGCTCGATCGAATGCGTGATTGGTACAACCAGGAGTTTGACTGATTCATGTCGCTCGAGCGCGAGTCGGAGAAGCGCCGCATGACCACAGGAGCCGAATTAGGCATTCGCGACATGTAGAAGCGACGAGACTTCAGTCGTTCCGGTACGGTGCCAAGACTCGATCGACGCCTACGCTGCTATCGCGTAGTAGCGAAGTATTCCGCCGAGACTTTCACGCCACTCGACCGGACTGCTACGGGCAAGATCATCGTCGCGCCGGTCGATCAGTCGGTTGCCGATCCCCTTGTGGTTCCGCTTTCGGTGATAGCGCTCGACGTACTCGCTGACGACTCGGCGAAGGATCGCGTTCCCCGATCGGAATCACCTGGGCGACGCACTCGGACTTCGCCGATCGAACGAACCGCCCTGCGTATGCGTTCAGATTGGGGCTTTGGACAGGGAGCTCCACGGGATCGATGCCTGCGCGTCTCGGAGATTCAGCGAACGCGCGAGTGAACAGCGGGTCGCGACCGTGGATCAAGTATCGGCAATCCAACAGAAAGCCGTCTTCGCGATCGACCAGATTCCGGGTGATTCGCTGCATCTGACATGCCCCCGGAGAACTGAGGCGTTTTGAATTCCAATCCGCCGATGGATACGATTGGCGGACTGGATGAAGCGCAGCAGATTCAGTGAAGAGCAGATCGTCGACGCGTTGAAGCGGGTCGAGAACGGCCGAGGGATACCAGAACTCGTTCGAGAGCTCGGGATCACGGAGACGACCTTCTGCCGATGGCGCCGGAAGTACGGCGGCATGGAGGTCTCGGACCCGCGGCGGCTGAAGGAGCTCGAGGAAGAGAACCGGAAGCGCAAGCTGATGGTGGCCGACCAAGCGCTCGGCATCGTCGCGCTCAAAGACTTCGTCTCGAAGAAATGGTGAAGCCGAAGGCCGAGAGAGCGGCGGTTCACCGTGCGCAGGAGGCCCACGGTCTCAGCGAACGCCGTGCCTGGCGACTGGTCGGGATCGGATGTCGGAGCTTGAACTACCAGGCTCGTCCGGATCGCGACGGGGAACTCCGCGAGCGGCTGCAAGAGCTGGCGTCGAAGTGGCGTCGGTTCGGCTATCGCGGCCTGCGTCGTCTCTTTAGGTGAGAGGGCTGGGAGATCAACCAGAAGCGCGCCTACCGGGTCTATCGCGAGATTGGGCTACAGGTGCGTCGACGGAAGCGGAGGCGTCTCAAGCGGGCTCCGCGCGGCCCCATGCCGCTGCCCTCGTCTCGCAACGAGGTCTGGGCGATGGACTTCGTCCACGACGCCCTGGTCGACGGCCGCAGGATCCGCGCGCTTACGATCGTCGATCTCTGCACGAGAGAGGCGCCGTGGATCGAGTTCTCGACCTCGATCCCGGGGGACCGAGTCGTTCGCATGCTCGCGCGGCTCGGGGAAGTCCATGGACTTCCCCGGCGGATCACATGCGACAACGGTCCCGAGTTCGTGAACCTTGCGCTCACGACCTGGGCAGAGGATCGTGGGATCGATCTTGACTACATCGAGCCCGGGGAGCCAGCGCAAATCGCCTTTGCCGAGAGCTTCTACGGGACGCTCCGAGGCGAATGCCTGAACGAGCACGGGTTCACGAGTCTTCGCGCTGCCCGGCGGAAGTTCGAGGCATGGCGGAGGCGTAAGAACGAGTAACGACCTCACGGCTCATTGGGCGAGCTGACGCCGAGGGAGTTCGCAGCAGGGCTGGCATAGCGACTGCCCCAGTTGATAGGGGCACGTCAGAACGAGCACGCGATTGGGCACGAAGTCAGAGCGGACCGCCTCAGCCAGCACCGCGAGCATGTAGACTGTCGAGCGCAAGCGGGCCCAGATGTCCTCTCAAACTCCGCGGGGGGCGTCTCGAGTCAACCCGTCGACGAGTGAACGCATGGCGATTCGCAGGATCTTCCTCTCATACTCACGCGACGATGACGAACCATTCGTTCGGCGACTATTCGACGATCTCACTGATGCAGGATTCGACGTCTGGTTCGACCGCGAGTCCATCGAATCGCGAGCGCTGAGCTTCTACCAGGAAATCCAGGACGCGATCTCGCGATGTGACCGTCTGCTCCTGGTGCTCGGTCCGAACGCCGTGAAATCGGACTACGTCAACCAGGAGTGGCGATTCGCACTCGAGACCGGCACATGCGTGAACCCGATCCTGCGCGCCGGTCGACCCGACAGCAACGACGACGCCTACGTTCTCGTCCCTGAAGAACTCTTTTTTCTCCACGTGGAAGACTTTCGAAGCGACGCCGACTACGCAGTCGCGCTGCGTAGTCTGACTCGGCAGCTGTCGGAGCCGTTGCCAGACATCGGAAAGCTGGTCGCCGTTCCGACACTGCCCGGCACGGTCGTCCGCAATCGCGAGCGTTTGACGGAACTTCGCGATCACCTCCTCCTTGCAGTCAGAACGCCGACGGTCGAAAGCGGAGAAGAGATGCGCATCAGCATCCACGGGATGGGTGGTATCGGGAAGAGTGTGCTGGCAAACTCTCTTGCGAGAGACCACGAGGTCAGACTTGCTTTCCCCGACGGAGTGTATTGGATTCCGGTTGGCCGGAGCCCGAGACTCCTTGACCTCCAGCGCCAGCTGATCGTCGCGCTGGGAGACGACACCGCCGTCGACGACATTCCCTCCGCGCTCCAGCGGCTCCGCGAACTCATCTCGGATCGGAGACTGCTCTTGATCCTGGACGACGTCTGGGAGCGTGCGCACGCAGAGGCATTCGACATCGTCGCTCCGCGCTCCAGGCTTCTGCTGACGACGCGGGATGCAGGTTTTTCCGCCGCATTCGCGGGGAAGTCGTACGCCGTTCAGTCCCCCAGCCAGGAGGAAGCGGTCTCGATTCTTGCGAGATCGTCCGAACAGTCTGCCGGGCAACTGCCCGAGGCGGCGCGCGACGTCGCGGAGGCCTGCGGAAGGTTGCCTCTCGCTTTGTCTCTCTGTGGCGGCATGGCGAGAAAGGGCGCGCCGTGGGATCGGATCCTTCGACTCCTGAGAGATGCGCGCCTCGAGCTCGTCAGGGACCGGCATCGAGTTCAGGCGTCGCATCAGAATCTCTGGAATGTGATCGAAGTCAGTGTCCGTGAGCTCGAGGCCGATGAACAGGACCGCCTCGCCGAACTCGCCACTTTTCTTGGTAACCAAGGGACGCCCGAGGCGGCCGTCGCAACCTTGTGGTCCCACAGCGGCGAGCTCGACGAACTCTCGACCGGGGACCTGCTGGACGAACTGCGGGACCGCTCTCTCGTGCGGCTCGACCTTCCGGTGTCGGTCGAGGATGAACGACTCGGCCGAGTGGTGTTCGTCCACGATCTCGTCTTTAATTTCTCGAGCCGGAAACTCACGGATAGACTCGGCGAGCATCGTTCTCCGGATGATTCGCTGCTCGAAGCGTATCGATCGAACTGCCCGAACGGTTGGAGCTCGGGCCCGAACGATGGCTACTACTTCGAGAATCTTCCGCGCCATCTTCATCTGTCGGGTCGGGGCGAGGAACTGGGCGACGTCCTGCTCGACATGGACTTCGTGGAGGCCAAGCTCTCCGCAACGGGCGTCTGGCCCTTGACGCAAGACTACGATCTCGCACTCGGGGGATCGGAGGGCGAGAGGGGCCGTGAACTCCGGGTGTTGCAGCGAGTTCTCGAGTTCTCCTCCCAAGCACTCACCGAGGATCCCGCCTTTCTGCGCGGCCAGATCATCGGGCGCGCACTCCGAATGGAGAGCCCGGTACATTCGCGACTGATCGAACGTACGACTGCGATGCGCGGCGCACCCTGGCTTCGACCCGTCCTCCCGGCGCTGCACTCACCCGAGGATGGCGCTCGGCGTGTCTTCTCCGGTCATAGCGGAGACGTAAGGTGCGTCGCGATGAATCGGGACGCGACACGCTTCGTCTCCGGAGGTGGAAGGCTCGGCGACGGCTGGATCTGGCAATGGGATCTGGACTCCGGACTGGGCGAACCGGTCTGCCGCCAGTTCGGAGGCGTACGGTCGATTGCGTTGACCCCGGACGGATCGACCGCGATGTGGACATCCGGACAAAGCGAGGATCTGGCGATCATCGTCTGGAATCTCGACGCGAAATCGCTCGTTCGGCGGATGATTGGTCACGAGAAAGGGATCGAGGCTCTGGTCGTTTCACCAGACGCCGAGCGCGTCGCCTCGGGTTCGTGGGACGAGACGATTCGTATATGGGATCTGAGGTCGGGAGAACTGATCGCCACACTCTCCGCACACGGAGGCCCGGTCACGTCCCTCTCCATGAGCGCGGACGGGAGGTGGCTCGCTTCGGGCTCGCACGACAAGACCGTCAAGATCTGGTCCATGGACACCCTCTCGGTCGTGGCCTCGATCGGCCAAGAGAGCAGGGCCTCCAGCGTCCAGATCTCGCCGGCGGGTGACAAGATCCTCGTGGGAGGGGCGAACGGGACGATTCGAGTCTCTCGAATCGAAACGGGAGAGATCTGCGACGAGCTGATGGGCCACACCCGAGAGGTCACTTCGATCGCGGTCGACGCCTCGGGTCGACTTGCGGTCTCGGGTTCGCGGGACGAGACCATTCGGGTGTGGGATCTCGATCAGGGCGCAACGACCCACACGATACGAGAAGGCTACGGCGTCAATGCGATCGCGCTCGACCCGAACGGCCAGTTCGTGCTGAGCGCATCACAGTCCCGGGTCATTCGGATGTGGGATCTCCCCGATGATTCGAGGGGGCGGACCGATGTCGGCGTGGGCGACTCACGGGTCGGCTGCGTTGCCGTGACCCGAGATGGCTCGACTGTGTTGTCGGGGTCGGATGACGGTCGTGTCACGATCGTGCACACGAACGACGGTTCGCGACGGAGGCAACTCGATGCGCATTCGCACGGTGTCGGCTCGGTCGCAGCGACTCTCGACGGCCGGCGAGTCCTCTCGGGCGCGTCGAAACGCTCCGTCCATGCGAGGATCGTCGAGAAACACGAGACCGACCCGGTTAGGATTTGGGACCTGGAATCGGGCGAACTGCTCTCGGAAGTACCACTCGCAAGAGTCGACTTCGGCGTCGAGGCCATCCTTCCGACAGCGGACGGCCGGCGGGCTGTGGTTCAAACGAGCGGCGGACGCCTGATCCTCCTGGATTTGGAGCCGGGCACGATTCGCTCTCAAACCGAGATGTTCTCGAGCGGGATGATGTGTGTCGCGGCGAGCGACGACGGGAACGTGGCCGTTGCCGGATATGGGCATGGCTCACTGAAGGTGTTCGATCTGAACCAGGGCGCGGAGATCTGGTCCGGGTTCGCGCACGAGTACGGCGTTCGCGCCGTGGCGATTTCGAGCGATGGCTGCCGAGCGGTCTCGGCCGGAGGAGACGACACGATTCTCGTGTGGAATCTACATCGCGATGCGCCCTATGCCTTTGCAGAACGTGCTGCCACGCTCACTGGCCACACCGATACGATCTGGTCGCTCGAAATGATCGACGAAGACCGACGCGCTTTGTCTTCCTCGACGGATGGCACGCTTCGGATCTGGGATCTCGATCGGTACGAGCAAGATGCGATTCTCGAGGGAAGCCGCTCGTGGTCTTCGGGTTGGCCGATGCACTGCGTTGCCCCGGAAGTTCGAGCCGCCGCCTCGTTCGGCGACAGGACGATTCACCTCTGGGACTTGGAGCGCGCGGCACACGTGGCGGCCTTTCGAACGGATACCGATATTGGATCGATCGAGATCGATGCAAACGGCCGAACCATCGTGGCCGCGGGACGGGACGGGACGCTGATCGTTCTCGCGGTCGAAGACGCTTAGCCATCGTCCGGGTGCCCGCTGAAGCAGTCGGCTCGTGTCGCGTGCGACACGACTTTGGCGTGACGGGCTGTGTGTTCGGGAGACCCTCCGGGGATCGATCCGGCTAGATTGCGAGGTTCGCAGGCCTGCGGGCCAGCATAGGGAGCGGCACGACAACCCGGGGCAGGTCACCGAGACGAGGCGGGTGGCATCCGCGTGAATGGTCATTCGAGAGATGCTATCCGGATCAGACTACGAACGTCGGTGTCTGATACTCGGCCATGCTCGGGCTGGTATCGATATCCAGATCGGCACCTAAGCTCGAACTTTCTATCGACGAGGGTTCGCGAAGCCCGCCGCTCGAAGGACGCGCCGACGACCGATCGGGAGAAAGCGCGCTTCGCCCCTGACGAATACCAAATACGGCTCTGCCCGCCGCGGAGCGGCGAATTTCCTTCCAGTCTCCGCGAGGGCGAATGTCGCGACACAGGCTCCCAGCCGGCCAATTTCGCCGCAGAGATCTCCGGTCTGTGCTTGCCAGGAATCCGGGTCCGCTCGCTGTCTCCGGTTGGCTGCGGAAAACCGCACCCCGCGAAATCGCCGCGCACCCCTCGGCGTCGCCGCCTTCGCGACCCGGTCGCCATGAGCCTCCGTAAAGAAGGACTCAATGGCGGAGAGGGTGGGATTCGAACCCACGGAAGGCTTGCACCTTCACCTGATTTCGAGTCAGGCACGTTCAACCGAGCTCCGCCACCTCTCCGCGGGCGCGTAGGCTAGCAGGATTCCGTCATTCTTCGCACGCCGGGTGCCCGCGGAATCGTTGCAAATCCCCGGATTTCTGGGGGATTCGCCGCCCCCGAACCCTCGTGCTAGCCTGCGCGCTCTCCGAGAACCGGGGCGCGCTCCCGGTAATAGAAGAAGGACCGACTCGATTTGGCACGTGATGATTTGATCCAGGCGACCGGAAGCGTCGACAAGATTCTCGGCGGCGGCCGCTATCAGATCACGCTCGAGAACGGCCAGGTCGTGACGGCCCAGCTCTCGGGCCGCATGCGCCGATTCCGCATCCGCGTGATCCCCGGCGACCGCGTGACGGTCGGCCTCTCGCCCTACGACCCGACCCATGGCTTCATCACCTTCCGTCTCAAGGAAGGGCAGTCGGCGCCCGGCCAGTAGGGCCGCGCCGGCGACGCGCCGCGCGCGATGGCGAGCTTCGCGACCCGCGCGCGACTGAAGGCGATCCAGGCCTGCGACCGCCTGCGTCTTCGCGCTCGCGTGAGACGGACGCCCGGGCTCGAGATGGATCCCGAGGCGAGCACGAACTTCGTGTCCTCGCACTTCGCGATCGCGCCCGGCGGTCGCCTCGTGATCGGTCCCCGCGTCTACACCGAACGTCTCTCGCGCGGGGTCCACATCTCCGTCGCCGAGGGCGCGAGCGTCGAGATCGGCGCCGACACCTGGCTTCGTTCGGACCTCGGACCGGTGATCCTCTTCGCGTTCCCCGGCGCGCGGATCACGATCGGCAAGGAGGGCTTCCTGAACGGCTGCCATCTGAGCGCCAAAGCAGGGCTCTCGATCGGGGATCGAGTCTGGATCGGTCCCGGCTCGCGGGTCTTCGATGCCGACCAGCACGATCTCGACGCTGACCGGAAGGAGCGGATCGAGCCGGTCACGATCGCGGACCACTGTTGGATCTCGTCGGACGTGACGGTCCTTCGCGGGGTCGAGATCGGGGAGCAGTCGGTGGTCGGGGCGCGCTCGCTGGTCGCGAAGTCGATCCCGCCCCACTCGCTCGCGATCGGATCGCCCGCCGCGGCGGCGGGCAAGGTCGGCGACCGGACGAAGGTCGAGATCTAGCGGGAACGGTTCGCGCTTCGCCTAGCGTCGGCAGTCGGCGCCGGGGGGCGCGTAGACGACGCGACCGTCGCCCCCGAAGATGCAGCTTCCGCGCGAACCCGATGGCTTGCTCGCACGCGAGCCCGACGGCTTGCTCGGAGAGCGACGAGCGGCGGGCCGCACCACGGTCGCGTTCGGCGTGTCGCTCCGAGCCGCCGGAGCCTGGGCGCCACCCACGCGACGGGGGTTGCCCGGGCGAGCACGCGCCGCTCTGGCGGCGGGCGCCGCCGGCTGGGCGTCGCCCCGGCACGCGGCGCCACGCGGCCGGAAGATCACTTCGCCTCGGGTTCCGTACATGCAGGACTTGCCGAGGGTTCGCGCGCCGTAGTCGACGACCTCCTCGGCCTCCTCGCCGTCCGTGGACGCGGCTTCCGGTTCCGTCGACGCGTCCGCGGTCGCGCTCGTCGTGCCCGTCGTCGCGATCGCGTCGTCGGCCGCGCGGGTCGTAGTCGAGTCGCTTCCGGGGGAGCGGAAGGTCGGTCGGGACGTGGTCACGGTGGATCGGTTGGTGGCGGTCCCGCTCGTCTTGCGGCTGCCGAGATCGCCCCCGCGTCGTTCGCTGCCTCCCCGGTTGACCGTCCCCCCGCCGCGCTTCATGCCGCTCGCTCCCGGACGAAGGGCCGACTGGGCGTCGGCGTCCCGGATCGGGGCGAGCGGAGAGGCGAGCGCCGAGGCAACGGCGAAGATCAGGAGCGGGCGCAGGCGCCGGTGGTTTCGGACGGAGAGGGCGCGGCGTAACATTTTCCGGTCATCGGGTCGCCGATCGATCACCGAAAGCCATTCGCGAACAAGCGCGGGTCGATTGCCGATCCCGTGCCGGCGTTGCGCGGACGAGACGGGTCGCCGAGGCCCGTTATGCGAAGCTTGCAGTGTTCTCCGAACGGGCGAGACTTTCGGCCACCGATCGATCCCGGAAGCGGGGAGGAGGGGCGCGATGAGAAGGGGACACTGGGCCGGCTGGACACTCGGAGTCGCGCTGCTCGCGCTCGCTTGCGCGGGCGATTCGGCGCACGGGCCGCACGACCATGCGGACCACGACCACGACCAGGCGCAAGCCGCCGACGCGCACGGCCACGGCGGCAAGGACCACGCGCACACCCACGTGCCCCGCCGCGTCGTTCCGGACGGCGCCGGGGCCCCGCTCTTCAATGACCTCGGCGATTTCTCCCGCCCCGTCGACGCGGAGGGCCTGGCGCCGAAGTACTTCACGCAAGGTCTCGTCCTCGCCTACGGCTTCAATCACGCGGAGGCCCACCGCTCCTTCAAGGAGGCCTCGGCTCAGGACCCGACCTGCGGGATCTGCGCCTGGGGCGAGGCGCTCGTGCTCGGACCGAACATCAACAAGCCGATGGATCCCGCGGATGCGCCGGTGGCCTGGGAGGCGGTTCAGCGCGCGATCGCGCTCCGGGACGGAGCGAGCCCGGTGGAGGCCGCGCTGATCGACGCGCTGGCGATGCGCTATGCGGAAACGGCGCCGGCGGACCGAAGCGGACTCGACCTCGCCTACGCGAACGCGATGCGCGAAGTCGCGGCGCGCTTCCCCGCGGACGACGACGTCCAGACGCTCTTCGCCGAAGCGCTGATGGATACGATGCCCTGGGACTACTACGTGGACCCCGATACGGCGAGGCCCGCGACGGACGAGGTCGTCACCGCCCTCGAGACCGTGATGGCCCGGAGTCCCGAGCACATCGGCGCGCTCCACCTCTACATCCACGCGGTCGAGCCCTCGAACACGCCGAATCGCGGCGAGCAGGCGGCGGATACCCTCGGGCCCCTCTCGCCGGGCGCCGGCCACCTCGTCCACATGCCGTCCCACATCTACCTGCGGATCGGTCGCTACGCGGACGCGTCGGCGGCGAACGAGAAGGCGGCGGCGGCGGACGAGTCCTACATCACCCAGTGTCGCGCCCAGGGTTTCTACCCGGCGGCCTACTACCCCCACAACGTCCACTTCCTCTACGCCTCCGCGGCCTTCGAGGGGCGGAGCGAAGTCTCGATCGCGGCGGCCCGGAAGCTCTCGGCGAACATGACGCCGGAGATGGTGGCGGCGGTTCCGATCGTCGAGGAGTTCGTGCCGATGGAGCTCTACGCGCTCGCGCGCTTCGGGCGCTGGCAGGACATCCTGGAGTCGCCTCGCCCTCGCGAGGAGTGGCGCTACGCGACCGGTGCGTGGCACTACGTTCGGGGCATGGCGAGCGCGGCGACCGGTGCGGTCGAGCGCGCCCGGGCGGAGCTCGCGGAGGTCGAAGCCCTGGCCGAGGCCGAGGACATGAAGGGGCTCACCTTCGCGTCGGGCTCCACGCCGTCGCAGCTGCTCACGATCGGCGCGCGGATCCTCGCGGCGCGGATCGCGGGGGAGGCCGGAAAGTGGTCCGACGCGGTCCCGTTGCTCGAGCAGGCCGTCGCCCTCCAGGACGCGCTCCCCTATACCGAGCCGCCGCCCTGGTACTTCCCCACGCGCGAGGCGCTCGGGAACGCGCTGCTCGAGAGCGGCCGGCACGGCGACGCGGAGGCCGTCTTCCGCAAGGAGCTCACGAAGACGCCGCGCAACGGCTGGTCCCTCGCCGGGCTCGTCACGAGCCTCGCGGAGCAGGGCAAGGCGGACGACGCGCGGGCCGCCGAGGCCGAGCGCGCCTCGGTCTGGGAACACGCGGACATCACGCTGCCGGGGCCGGTCTTCTAGCCCCGGTTCCGGCCGCCCGGCGCGTGGTACCGTCGACACCATGCCGCTCAAACTCGCGATCTTCGGACAGGCGCCCTTCGGGCGCGACGTGACCACTCGTCTGGCGGAGGCCGGCCACGAAATCGTGGGCGTCCACGTGCCGCCCGACGGCGGAGGGCGGCCGGACCCCCTCGCCGCAGCCGCGGAAGAGAACGGCTGGCCGCTCTTCCGCTACAAGGGCTATCGCCGCAAGGGCGTCGCGATCCCCGAGCGGGTCGACGAGTACCTCGCGCTCGGCGCGGACCTGAACGTCATGCCCTTCACGACCGTGCTCCTACCGCCGGAGATCACCGACGCGCCGAAGCACGGATCCGTCTGCTTCCACCCCTCGATCCTGCCCGCGTTCCGCGGCGGCGCCGCGCTGTCCTGGCAGATCTTCGAAGGTGCGACCGAGTCGGGGATCTCGATCTTCCAGCCCGACGAAGGCGTCGACACCGGCCCGCTCTACCTCCAGAAGCGCGGCGTGCCGATCGAGCCGACGGATACGATGGCGAGTCTCTACTTCGACAAGCTCTATCCGATGGGCGTCGACGGAATGGTCGAGGTCGTCGACGCGATCGGCGCCGGGAGCGCGACGCTCACGCCGCAGGTCGAAGAAGGCGCCAGCCATCAGGGCCTGGTCGATGATGCGGTTGCGCGCCTCGATCTCGGCTGGGACCTCGCGAAGGTCGAGCAGCGGATCCGAGGCTGTGACCCGAGTCCGGGGGCGTGGCTCGAGCAGGGCGGGGCGCCGATCCGCCTCTTCGGGTGCTCGGTCGAGTCCCGCTCGGATTCCGGCGAGACGCCGGGCACCGTGCTCTCGGTCGGCGACGACGGTCTCGTGCTGGCCGTGCGGGGCGGCTCGCTTCGGATCCAGAAGGTGCGGGGGGCGGCCGGGAAGGTCGCCGCGGCGGAATCCGGACTCGTCGCCGGCGATGTGCTCGCCTGAGCGCGCCCTCGCGTCCGCCAGGCGTGCGCCGCGGGCGGCCCGGCCCTGTCCCCTCGGGGCAAGGCCTGGTCGCCGCTTCGTCCCCCGGGTCGGGGCTCGATTTTCCCTCTAGGTCCGCTAATTTGCGCGCCCAGCAGGTCCCCCCGTCTCGCTGATTCCCCCGTGGACCCCGCACTGGCTCCGAGCCAGCTCCAATCCAGTCTCGAACCCGATCGCGTCGGATCCCGTCCGGCGATCGGTGCCCCTGATCTCGCGACCCGCCGTAGCCGACACGCGGCGGAGGATCCGGGACTCAAGGGCGATCGTCGACTGGTCGTAAGAGGGCACGCGGAAGGCGCAGCGAGTCGGCAAGAGACCGGCAGCAGGCGGCCCGGTCCAACACGGAGCGCGGCGCTCGGGCCACCTGAAGATTCGGGTACATCTACCGCTCGCAACGGGCGGAGATCAGGGCAGAAAGCCAGGAGGAGGCGCGAAGAAGGCGCCTCGAAGGAAGACAGCATGCTCGGCGACATCGACAAGGTCCGAAACATCGGCATCAGTGCGCACATCGACTCGGGGAAGACGACCCTGACCGAGCGCATCCTCTTCTACACCGGCAAGATCCACGCGATCCACGAGGTCCGCGGCAAGGACGAAGTCGGCGCGACCATGGACTCCATGGAGCTCGAGCGCGAGCGCGGCATCACGATCGCCTCCGCCGCGACCTACTGCGAGTGGAAGGGCAACCAGATCAACATCATCGACACGCCCGGCCACGTCGACTTCACCGTCGAGGTCGAGCGATCGTTGCGCGTGCTCGACGGCGCGATCCTGATCCTGTGCGGCGTCTCCGGCGTGCAGTCGCAGTCGATGACCGTCGACCGCCAGATGAAGCGGTACAACGTCCCGCGCATCGCGTTCATCAACAAGCTCGACCGCTCCGGCGCCGACCCGTTCAAGGTCACGGGCCAGCTTCGCGACAAGCTCGGTCACAACGCGGTCATGTGTCAGCTGCCGATCGGCCTCGAGAGCGACCTCGAGGGCGTCATCGATCTGATCACGATGAAGGCGTACTACTTCGACGGCGACAACGGTGAGGACATCCGCGAGGAGGAGATCCCCGCCAATCTCGCCGACCAGGCCGCCGAGTACCGCGAGACGATGCTCGACGCGGTCTCCATGTTCTCGGAAGAGCTCATGGAGGAGATGCTGGAAGAGGACGTGAAGGAAGACACGATCCACGCGGCCGTTCGCGCGGGCGTGCTCTCCCTCGACCTGACGCCGGTCTTCCTGGGCTCCGCCTACAAGAACAAGGGCGTCCAGAAGCTCCTCGATGCGGTCAACGCGTATCTGCCGAACCCGACCGAGGTCACGAACATGGCCGTCGACCTCGACAACGACGAGGCCGAGGTCGAGGTCCACATCGACGACGACAAGCCGCTCGTCATGCTGGCGTTCAAGCTCGAGGACGGCCGCTACGGCCAGCTCACCTACATCCGCATGTACCAGGGAACGCTCAGGAAGGGCGACACCATCTACAACATGCGGACGGGCAAGAAGGTGAAGGTCGGGCGTCTGATCCGCATGCACTCGGACGAGATGCAGGACATCGAGGACACGAACGCGGGTGACATCGTCGCGCTCTTCGGCGTCGACTGCGCCTCGGGCGACACGTTCACGGACGGCAACATCAACGTCGCCATGACGTCGATGCACATTCCGGAGCCGGTCATCTCGCTCTCGATCAAGCCGGTCGACCAGAAGGCCGCGGACAACATGGGCAAGGCGCTCGGTCGCTTCGTTCGTGAGGATCCCACGTTCCGCACGGAGGTCGATCCGGAGTCGAACGAGACGGTCATCTCGGGCATGGGCGAGCTCCACCTCGAGGTCTACGTCGAACGCATGAAGCGCGAGTACAACTGTGAGGTCGAGACCGGTGCGCCCCAGGTGGCCTACCGCGAGACGATCACCAAGCCCACCGACTTCTCCTACACGCACAAGAAGCAGTCGGGTGGTTCGGGGCAGTACGGCAAGGTCGCGGGCATCGTGACCCCGATCGCGGACGACGACGAGGGAGACAAGGACTTCCAGTTCGTCAACTCGATCAAGGGCGGCGCGATTCCGACGGAGTACATCCCGGCGGTCGAGAAGGGCTTCCGCGCCTCGCTCGACAAGGGTCGCCTGATCGGCTTCCCGGTGATCGGCGTGAAGGTCGAGATCAACGACGGTCAGTCCCACTCGGTGGACTCGTCGGAAATGGCGTTCCAGGCCGCGGCCAAGGGCGCCTTCCGGGAGTTCTACGGCCGGGCGAAGCCGCAGATCCTCGAGCCGATCATGAAGCTCGCGGTCGAGGGGCCGTCCGAGTTCCAGGGCGCGATCCTCAAGACGATCATGCAGCGTCGTGGTCAGGTCAGCGGCTCGACCGAGGAGGACGGTTTCTCCACGGTCGAGGCGGAGGTGCCGCTCTCCGAGATGTTCGGGTATGCGACCGACCTTCGCTCGATGACCCAGGGCAAGGCGGAGTTCACCATGGAGTTCGAGAAGTACGCCGCGGTGCCCGCGGAGACGACCGCCGAGCTCAAGAAGAAGTACGAGTCCAAGATCGTCGACGAAGACGACGATTGATCTCGCTACGGACCCCGGTCCGAGAAAACGAAAGCCCCCGCGGCCCGAAGGTCGCGGGGGCTTTTTCGTGTCCACGCGTGTGACTCCGGCCGCGCCGGGAGGAGGGCGCGGCCGGATGCGGGCGGCGACGTGGACCGACGCGGCAGCGCCCGCTCTCGACTATCGTCGTGGGATGGAAGCGCCCCCTCGGATCTTCGACTGCGACAACCACTACTACGAGGCCCCCGACGCGTTCACGCGGCACGTTCCGGTCGAAATGCAGGCGCGCTGTGTCCAGTGGGCCGAGGTCGACGGGCGAAAGCGACACGTCGTGGGCGGCAGGCTCGACTTCTCGGTCGCGAACCCCCTCTTCGATCCGGTCGGGCCCGCGGGCTCCCTCCACGAGTACTACCGCGGCAACCCGGCCGGCGTACCGGCTCGGGACCAGATGCGTGGCAACCTCGAGCCCCAGCCCGCGTACTACCGCGACCCGCAGGCGCGCCTCGCGAAGATGGACGCCCAGGGCGTCGATTCGACCTGGCTCTTTCCGACCCTCGGCATCCTCTACGAGGAGCCGCTCAAGGAGGACGTGGACGCCGTCGCCACCCTCTTCGAGGGCTTCAACCGGTGGCTGCTCGAGGACTGGGGCTTCAACTACCGGGACCGAATCTTCTCCGCGCCCTACATCACGCTGGCCGACCCGGCCCGTGCGGAGCGGGAGCTCGAGTGGGCCCTCGGGCACGATGCCCGGATGTTCGTCATGCGACCCGCGGCGGTCTTCACCCGCGAAGGCCCGCGCCCGCCGGGAGATCCGATCTTCGACGGCTTCTGGGCTCGCGTGAACGAGTCCGGGATCACCGCCGTCATCCACACCGGCAACTCCGGTTACTCGACGAACGGCTACTCGAGCGACGGATTCGGCCGCGCCTCGATCGGCATGAGCCGTCGGCCTTCGGTCAAGAACCTCGTTCTCGCGCGGGCGGCGAGCGACTACCTCTTCTCGCTCGGATGCGATCTGCTCTTCGAGCGCTTCCCGAACGTGCGGCTCGCCTCGATCGAGAACGGATCGAGCTTCCTCGGCGACCTCTTCCACAACTTGGAGCAGGCGGCCGCCCGGAACCCCTGGCATTTCGCCGAGGATCCGGTCGCGCTCCTGCGGGACCGGGTGTGGATGAGCCCCTTCTGGGAGGACGACCTGATGGACGTCCTCGACCGGATGGGCCCGGACCACGTGATCTTCGGCTCGGACTGGCCCCACATGGAGGGCCTGCCGGAACCGCAGGACGTCCTGGAAGAGATCGAAGCGCTTCCAGGAGACGTCGCGGATCGATTCCTGTTCGGGAATACCGCCGCCCTCAACGAGTGGCGGCCCGTCTAGGGGCGCTCGCTACCGAAGCAGCTTCTTCAGCATCGCGGCGCGCGCCGGGTTGCTGTAGCTGACGCCACCCGAAGCCGACTCGCCGTCGGTCGAGGCACCGGTTCCGAGCAGTCGCGACGACACCAGCGTGTTGCGGGTTCGGACGAGCTCTCCGGAGCTCGCCGGCTCGTTGCGGGGCGCGGGCTCCCGGACCTTGACTGCGGGCTTCCGCGTCGACGGCGTCGCGGCCTTCTTCGCCGTGGCCTTTCTGGTCGACTTCTTCTTTCCCGCAGCCTTCCTCTTCGTCGCCTTCTTCTTGGCGGTCTTCTTCCGGGTCGACTTCTTGGCCGCCTTCTTCTTGGCGGCCTTCTTCCGCGTGGCCTTCCTGGCCGCCTTCTTCCTGGAGGCCTTCTTGCCCGCCTTCTTGGCGGCGCGCTTGGCGGTCTTCTTCTTCGCGGCCTTCTTCTTCGAAGCCTTCCTGGCCTTGGTCTTGGCCTTCTTCGCCTTGCGCGCGGCCTTCTTCTTCGTGGACTTCTTCGCCGTCTTCTTGCGTGCTGCCATGGGTCTTCTCTCCCCGCCGTTCAGAGCGGCGGAACGTAGCGGATCAGCGCTCGCTCGGAAGTGCTTTGAGGGTCCCGAGATACGCTCTCCACTCGCTTCGGATCGCGACGACGTCGGATCGGCGGACGCCGATCGTGGTGGCGATCTCGAAGATCTCGTTGTCCTCGACGGTCGTGATCGTGTCGTCCGCAGCCGCGACGGCGTAGAGGCATCGCAACAGGCGAAGCCGCTCCTCGGTTTCGGTCATGTCGCGGAAGGCACGGGCGACGAGGTGGTCGTCGGTCCCGCCGTGGGCGTCGGTCACGCGGATCGCCGCCCGGGCGAGCACGGCGGCGGTTTCGGGGGCGAGCCCGCCGAAGGTGACGAGGCGCTCGGCCATCGCCGCCTCCTCGCTCTCCTCGGTTCGCAGGTCGGCACTCGCGACGCGCGCCAGGAGATAGGCGAACGCGGCCGCGAGCCGCGCTTCGGCGGGCTCCATCGACTCGAGGCTCGCGCCGAGCTCGACGAGGCTCGCGGGTTCGGCCTCGCGGCCGGCCGAGCCGCCGCCGAGACCCAGGAATCGCATCAGGGACATCGTCTCCTCCCGGTCGAAGACGCGTGATCTCGCCTCGACCGCTCGGAATCTCTAGGCTTGCCGCGCGCCGGGCGCAACTGCTCGGTCGCTCCCACCCTGAACCTCGGACGAGGAACGAACCCGATGGCCCTGCCGACCGACGACACGATCCTGCTCCTCCACAACCCGAAGGGCTCGAAGAGCCGTGCGACCCTCGCGCTCCTCGAGGAGAAGGGCGCGACCTTCGAGACGCGACTCTATCTGGAGGATCCGCTCGCGGAGGATGAGCTGCGGGAGCTCGGCAGGCGCCTCGGGCGCGCCCCGGTCGAGTTCACCCGGACCAAGCAGGCGGAGTTCGCGGAGGCCGGTCTCACGAAGGATTCCTCCGGAGACGAGATCCTCGCCGCGATGGCGAAGGCGCCCATCCTGATGGAACGGCCCGTCGTCCTCCGCGGCGACCGCGCCGCGATCGGCCGCCCGCCCGAGGACGTGCTGGCGCTGCTCTGACGCGTCGTCTCGAACCCCGCCGAGCGCCCGCAGGCGGCGGAGCAGTCAGACTTCGGGGATCACTTCCGTCGCCAGTCGCTGGCACTGGTCGATCATCTCGTCGGCCGTCCGGGCCATCGGGATCGCGATGAACTTGGTCACACCGTTCTCGCAGAACTCACGGACGCGCGCGAGGACGGTCCCGGCCTCGCCGACGGCCTGCATCCGCTGGATGCGGTCGCGCATGGCGACGGCGACCGGATCCGTGGACTTCGTGGCGGCGGAGGGAAGCGGCGAGGGCGCGTCGCCTTCGCCCAGCCGGAAGAGGATCGTCGCGCCGTAGTGGTCGTCCGGGATCGGCCGCCCGATCCGGGCGCACTCGGCCTTGATGCCGGCGACGGTCTCGCCCGCCTCTTCGGGTGTCTGGAGCGGGGCGAGCCAGCCGGTGCCGTAGCGCGCGGTTCGCCGGATCGCGGGCTTCGAGGAGCCGCCGAGCCAGAGCGGCAGGGGCTGCTGCTTCGGTCGTGGATTGATCGTCGCGCCCTTGAGTGAGTAGTGCTCGCCCTCGAAGTCGACGTTCTCGCCGGTCCAGAGCCGCGTCATCACCTCGAGCGCCTCGTCCATCTTCTTGCCTCGCCCGGCAGGGCTCCGGCCGGTCGCCT
Source organism: bacterium (assembly GCA_024742285.1). Taxonomy (NCBI): domain Bacteria; species bacterium. The sequence goes on from JANSYR010000012.1 coordinate 240,225, forward strand.
CCCACTCCGGAGCGTCGCCCCGGCCGACGCCGACGGTCGGGAGGAAGCGGCCGTCGGACAGGATGTCGAGCGTCGCGCACTGACGGGCGAAGGTGACGGGATCCCGGAAGGGGAGGACGACGGCGTTCGTCCCGAATTTGAGGCGCCGCGTCGCACCGGCGATCACGGACAGGAGCGTCATCGGCTCGAAGGCGGGCTCGCGAGACACGACGCGATCCGATTGCCAGATGGAATCGATCGGCGAGTCCTCGCAGACGTCGAGCCAGCGGCGGAAGTCGTCGATGGTTTCGAAGGGGAAGCCGCCGAGCCCGAGCCCGACGCCGATTCGAACGGCCATGGATGAGTCACTCCTCGTCGGGCTTGCGGGCGCGGATCACGAAGCGGTCGGTCGCGCCGCGCAGGCCGGGGGCGAAGACGCCCCGGGTTCGGTCGTCTTCGGGGTGGCGAAGAACGTCGCTGGTTGCCTCGATCACGAAGCCCGCGCGCTCGAGAGCGGCGATCACGCGTGCTTCGTCGATCCGATGGAGCTTCGCGTTGAGCACCTCCCGGCCGGGGTCGCCGGCGTGGTCGATCACTCCGAGCAGGCCGCCAGGACGGAGTGTTTTCCGGAGCGTGCCGAGGACGGCGTGCGCGACGTCCTCTCCGCGACCGTCGATGATGTCGTGCAGATTGAGCGCGGTGATCGCCGCGTCGAGACTCCCCGGTTCGAGCCCGAGCGCGTCGAGCTCCGCATCGAGCCGGACGACGTTCGGAAGCCGCCCCTCGGCCAGGCGCGCGGTCATCGCCCGGTCGTTCATCCCCTCCCGCATCTGCAGCACGAACGCGATGTTCTGCGCGTAGACGCGCCCCTCCGGACCAACGGCTTCCGAGAGGACCTCGGTGTAGTACCCACCGGAGGCGAGCACGTCCATCACCCGCATGCCCTCCTCGATCCCGAGGAAGGTCAGCACGGCGGCCGGACGGCGGCCCGCGTCACGCGCCTTGTCGGCGTCGGATCGTGCGCCCGTCGCGAGTCGGATCCCGAGGTCGGTCGCGCGGGTGTCCCCGTCGTTCGCCGCCGGGTGCGCACCGCCGCATCCGAAGAGCACGAGGAGGAGCAGGGCCGCCAGGGGGGATCGGAATCTTTCGACGGGCATCGGGCCTCCGGGCGCGGGCAATGAACGAAGCCAGCGCGAGCCTATGCTACGCCGTCGGGGGGATCGAGGCAGCGCCGTCGCAGCGCGTGCGCAGCGGTCTCGCAGCCGCCGCGCACCGCGCACGCGACCCCGTACCGCGCATCACATCGACGGGAAGATTCCCGTGACGCGCGACGATGTATGGAACATGGATGCCCTCGGGATCGCCCTGACCGGAATGCAGAGCGCCGGCGTGCGTGTCGCCGTGTCCGCCCACAACGTGGCGAACACGCTGACCGAGGATTTCCGTCCGCAGCGCGTCGTCCAGAGCTCGCTGCCGGGCGGTGGAGCCGCGGCGCGCGTCCAGCAGGCGGATCGCCCCGCGCCCGTGAGCCTCGCTCGGGAAGTCGTCGGCCAGATGCAGGCGAGCGTGCAGTACGACGCCTCCGCGCGCGTCTTCGCGGTCGGGGCGGAGATGAAAGGCAGCCTGATCGACCTGCTGGGCTAGGCGACCGGCGCGGCCGGGCGCGACCCGTCTCAGGACAGCGCGCCGCCGCAGCTCGACCCCGCGCCGGCCGTGCAGCCGAAGCAGTGGCTCGCGGTGGCGATCGTCTGGTCGTCCAGGTCGGCCAGGGTCTCGAGGTCGAAGATCGTCCGTGGGGCACCCGGGATCTCGAGCGCCAGGGCCTGATTGAAGTCGCAGTCGTAGATCCGCCCGCGATGGTCGACGCTCAGCTGGTGTCGACACATCAGGCCGGGGACGGTCGCGGCGTTGAAGTTCGCGATCAGCAGATCCATGTACTCGCGATCTCGGCCGTCCCGGGCGAGGGCGTGGGCGAAGCGCTTGATCGGCATGTTCGTGATCGTGAGCAGCGCGTCGAAGACGATCCCGAACTCGCGCTCGAGGGCCTCGCGATAGTCGGCCTCGAGGCTTTCCTGAGGCGGCGGGAGCGAAGGGCCGACCGGGTTGTAGACGAGGTCGAGGCGGAGCGCGCCCTCGTCCTCGCTCTTGCCGTAGCCGAGTGCATTCAACGCCTGGAGCGCACGGATGCTCCCGTCGAAGACGCCGCGCCCGCGCTGGGCCTCGACGTTCTCGAGGCTGTAGCAGGGCAGGCTCGCGACGACGTCGACGCCTGCGTGCGCGAGGAACTCGGCGGTGTCCGCCTGGCCCGGCTCGTGGAGGATCGTCAGGTTGCAGCGATCGATGACCCGGCAGCCGAGGGCGCGGGCGCCGGCGACGAGCCTCCGGAAGTCCGGGTGCATCTCCGGCGCGCCGCCGGTCAGGTCGAGGGTGTCGACGCCGGGGCTTCGTTCGAGGAGCTCGAGGATCCGGTCGACGCCGCGTTCGTCGAGGGCTTCCTCGCGCTTGGGCCCCGATTCGACGTGGCAGTGATGGCACGCGAGGTTGCAGCGCAGCCCGATGTTCACCTGGAGCGTCGTGGTGCGCGCGCGGCGGAGCGGCGCGCAGCCGGCCGCCCGGAGGTGGGCATCGAAATCGGCGACGTCGCTGGATCGTTCGAGGGATACGGACAAGGTTGAGCTCCGGCGCGGAGGATAGACGCGTTTCGACGGATGGGGTGCGCGCTCCTCTTCTTGTACGGCGATCGTCGCTCTCCGGTTGCGCGCGCCGAGACGTGGACCGTAGTCTGCACCCGGCACGCATCGTGCGATGTCGGTCTGCATGCCGACGCTGCACGTCCCTCGCCGCCCACCTCACTGCCCCAACCCCGACTGTGATTTCCATGCAAATCCAGCCGGTTGGCGATTTCAGAAGAAGGGCTTCTACGAACGAGAGGCACGGCCGCGCCGGATCCAGCGGTACCGCTGTACGCACTGCGGCCGCTACTTCAGTTCACAGACCTTCTCTCCGTCCTACTGGCTGAGGCGCGGCGATCTCCTCGAGGACGTGTTTCACCTCCTCGTGAGCTGTGCGGGCTTCCGCCAGATCGCCCGGGCCAAGCGCGTCTCGCACTCGACTGTTCGCCGGCTGAGTGATCGATTGGGCCGACACTGCCTTCTGTTCCACGAGTCTCTGAGGCCGAGAACGTGCCCGCAAGAGCCGCTGGTCCTGGACGGCTTCCGGACTTTCGAGCACAGCCAGTACTGGCCGCTGGACCTGAACCTGGTCGTGGGAAGAAGCCTCTTCGTCTACGGCTTCAACGAGGCCGAGCTTCGTCGAAGCGGCACGATGAGGCCCTCTCAGGCCGTGAAACGGCAGATCCTGGAGAAGAAGTATGGGTGTCCGGACCCCCAGGCGACGCGGAAGCGGGTGGAGGAGCTGCTTCGCCGAGTCGTTCCTCCGAAGGGCATCGTGGAGCTCCATTCAGACGAGCACCAGGCCTATCC